>DAORHY010000241.1:0-5784 GCA_035438225.1 Bacteroidia bacterium | reverse complement strand
TTCGTTCACCTTCTGAATAAAAATATCATTCATACTGGGAATAATTTCCCTGAATCCCAGAATCTGTACATGCGGAATCAGAAACTGAAGCAACTCATTGGTTGTATGATTTCCAATCATCCGGATTTTTGCTGACTGGTGATCCGATTCTTCTTTCAGGTCCAGCAATTCAAAGCCTGTCCACAATGCATTGGTGAATCCAATTTTGTTTCCAATATATTGTATTTCAAAAGAATTTGATTTGTATTGTTTTCGGACCTCTTTGACTGCGCCTTCCAGGATTACTTCGGCATTGTTAATCAGGGCAATGTGACTGCACAGTTCTTCAACACTTTCCATCCGGTGAGTTGAGAGCACAATGGTCGTTCCTTTATTTTTCAATTCAAGCAATTCGTTTTTGATGAGTTCAGCATTGATCGGATCAAAACCTGTGAATGGCTCATCGAGAATTAAAAAAGTCGGTTCGTGAAGAATGGTTGTTATGAACTGAACTTTTTGTGCCATTCCTTTGGACAATTCTTCTACTTTCTTTTTCCACCAGGTCTGAATTTCAAATTTCTCAAACCAGTATTTCAATTTTTTCATTGCATCCGCCTTCGACAAGCCTTTCAGTTGAGCAAGATAGAGAGCCTGTTCACCAACTTCCATTTTCTTGTACAGTCCTCTTTCCTCCGGCAGGTAACCCATGTGAGCGATATGCTCTTCATTCAGGGGATGGCCATTGAACAAAATCCTGCCTGAATCAGGAGCTGTGATTTGGGTGATGATCCGAATGAGTGATGTTTTACCGGCTCCATTTGGACCCAGCAATCCGAAAACACTCGCCTTGGGAATATGCAGCGTCACATTTTGCAAGGCAACATGGTTCGCATATCGCTTGGTGACATTTTCAATCTCAATTATATTCATACGGTTGGTTGAGTGATCAAAAATAAGAATCCCCGGCTGAATTCAACCGGGGACAGAAATATTATTCGGTGGGTCAGGAGTGAAAAAACTCCTTCATTTTATCGTAAAAGCTTTTGTCTCCTTTTCCGGGATTTGGTTTAAAGTTTGGAGATTGCCGGAGGTGATCGAGCATTTTCTTTTCTTCGGAAGAAAGATGTTGGGGAGTCCAGACATTGATATTCACAAGGAGATCGCCGCGGCCATAACTATTCACGGTTGGCAAACCCTTCCCCTTCAGCCGGAGCACTTTTCCTGCCTGGGTTCCTGCATCAATTTTAACTTTTGCTTTTCCTTCGAGGGTAGGAATCTCCACTGAAATACCAAGCGCAGCATCTGCAAAATTCAGGTAGAGGTCATGCAACAGGTGGTTTCCGTCGCGCTGAAAATGCGGGTGATGGGCTTCTTCAATGATGATCAGCAGATCGCCGGGAATACCGCCGCGTTCGGCAGCATTGCCCTTTCCACTCACGGTAAGTTGCATGCCCTCTCCCACCCCTGCAGGAATATTGATGGAAATCACTTCTTCTCCCCGCTGCACCCCGGAACCAGAACAGGACTTGCATTTATCCGCAATCGTTTGCCCTTCGCCGTGACATGTCGGGCAGGTTGAAGTTGTTCTCATTTGCCCGATGAACGTACTGGTTACCCTGTGTACCTGGCCTGTACCGGCACAAGTCGTACACCGGTGAAACGCTCCTCCGTCCTGAGCTCCTGAACCTTTACAGGTTGAACAGGCCACAAGTTTGTTTACTTTAATTTTCTTCTCAACACCGTGCGCAATTTCTTCAAGCGTCAGTTTTACCTTGATCCGAAGATTCGTGCCGCGGTTCACTCTTCTGCCCCCGCCGCCCCTGCTGCCACCGAAGAAACTTTCGAATGGGCTGCCCTCAGAACCAAAGATATCTCCAAAATGAGAGAAGATATCTTCCATGTTCATGCCACCACCGCCATAGCCTCCATTTCCGCCTGCAGCCTGATGACCGAACTGGTCATAGCGCTGTTTTTTTTCTGCATTGCTCAGCACTTCGTATGCCTCTGCAGCCTCCTTGAACTTGTCTTCAGCCTCCTTATTACCTGGATTTTTATCCGGATGGTATTTCAATGCCATCTGACGGTAAGCTTTTTTTATTTCGGCTTCCGATGCATTCTTTTGAACGCCCAGTACTTCGTAATAATCTCTCTTTGACATAATCCTTGATTCCTAAAAAAGCAATTTTTTTGCCTTTCAAATGGATGGTCGATCCGGATAAATTTAGTTCCCGACAATCACTTTTGCATGGCGAATAACCTTATCGTTCAGGTAATACCCCTTTTCGATTTCCTCGACAACTTTGCCTTTCATATCCTCTGACGGTGCCGGCACATTGGTAATGGCGTCATGCAAATCGGCATCAAATAGTTTTCCGGTTGCTTCCATGGCAACCAGTCCTTTTGATTCGGTAGTCGCCTTAATTTTATTATAAATCAGCTGGATTCCTTCTTTCACAGAAGCAACTTCTTGTATTTGCGGGAAAGACTTCAATGCCCGCTCGAAATCGTCAATGAAAGGAAGAATGGCAAGAAAAATTTCAGCTCCGGCCATTTTGTTTTGTTCCACACGGTCGCGGGCAACACGCTTTTTATAATTATCAAATTCCGAAAAAAGCCTTAAAAGGCGGTCTTTCGTTTCCGATAATTCTGCCTCCAGTTTCGCAACCGGATCCGATTCAGCTTGTTCCGCATCGGGAAGGGCTGCTTCATTTTGTGCTTGTCCTGACTGGTTAGTGTCTAAAGGAATACTTTTCTCTTCTGAATTCTGGTCAACGGTTTGATTCATATTTTGATTTGACTTCATTTTCAGGTAATGATTAAGAATTTTTTTGAACCTAAAGGCTTTCAACTTTCTCAAGGATTTTGCCACGTGATCGTAAAAAGCCAAATTGTCAGCCTAAAAAAATGAAAAGACAGAAGAACAAAGGCTCTCCTGTCTTTCCGATACTTTAAATTTCAACTTACTTAACCACCAGTTTGTCCAGCTGTTGTTCGAGGGTCATCCCTCTCAGGTCTTTCGCCAGGATGACGCCTTTTTCATCAATCAACCAGTTTGTTGGAATGGATTGCACACCATACAAACGGGCAGCATCCGAATACCACCATTTCAGGTCACTGACGTGGTAAGGCCATTCCAGGGCGTCTTGTTTGATTGCATTCAGCCAGGGATCTTTGGCTTTATCAAGGGATACACTATAAATGGTAAATCCTTTTGCTTTCTGATACTTGGCATTTTTATATTTATGGTAGGCCTTCACTACATTCGGATTTTCCATCCTGCAGGGACCGCACCAGGATGCCCAGAAGTCAATCAGTACAATTTTTCCACGCAAGGAAGAAAGAGGTAGTGACTTGCCATCCGCGGTATTAAGTTTTATCTCCGGGGCGATATTTCCGATCTCCGTGCCTACCGGCAGTTGCTGTGCAGAAATCCGGGATATCCCCGAAACAGCAAAGAAAACAACGAATAAGAGGGCTATTTTTTTCATTTTTATGGATTTGAAGGCCACAATTGGGCAAGAATCCTGCCAATCAGGGTGCAAATATACTTATTTCATAAGAATTCTAATCGGGTCAGACTCGTGTAATACTGGCACCAAGGGCGTTCAGGCGTTCATCAATTCGCTGATAACCACGGTCGATCTGTTCTATGTTGTGTATCACACTCTTTCCTTTCGCTGACATGGCAGCAATTAACAAAGCTACTCCTGCACGAATGTCCGGAGAAGTCATTTGGATGGCCCGCAATGGAAATTTACGGTTCAATCCAATCACAGTCGCCCGGTGCGGATCACAAAGAATTATCTGGGCACCCATATCGATGAGTTTATCCACGAAAAACAAACGGCTCTCAAACATCTTTTGGTGGATCAAAACTGTTCCGTTTGCTTGCGTGGCTGTAACCAGAATTACACTCAGCAAATCCGGTGTGAAGCCGGGCCAGATGGCATCTGCAACAGTCAGAATGGAACCGTCAATAAAAGTATCAATCTCATAATGTTCCTGGCGGGGAAGGAAAAGATCGTCACCGCGCAATTCCATTTTTATGCCCATGCGTTCAAACACACTTGGAATCACACCGAGGTTGGGGTAACTGACATCTTTAATTGTAATTTCCGATTTTGTCATTGCAGCCAATCCGATGAAAGATCCGATTTCGATCATATCTGGCAGCAGTTTATGTTCCGTCCCTTTGAGTTGATCAACGCCTTCTATGTGCAGTAAATTTGAGCCAATCCCGCTGATTTTAGCACCCATCCGGTTCAGCATGTTGCAGAGTTGCTGTATGTATGGCTCGCAGGCTGCATTGTAAATTGTTGTTTTTCCTGCTGCCATCACTGCTGCCATGATGATATTGGCTGTTCCGGTAACGGATGCTTCATCCAGCAACATATAGCAACCTTTCAGTTTTTTGGCTTTGACATTGTAGAAACTATCCTTGTCGTTGTATTCAAATTCAGCACCGAGACTTTGAAATCCAATGAAGTGTGTATCGAGCCTTCTTCTTCCGATTTTATCCCCTCCCGGTTTCGGTATCCTGGCCTTCCCAAAACGGGCCAGCAGCGGGCCCACGATCATGATAGATCCGCGCAATGCTGCAGCCTGCTTTTTGAATTCCACAGTATCCAGGTAATCCAGGTTGATATTCGCTGCTTGAAAAGTGAATTCCCCTTTCCATACACCTGTTTGTTCTACATGAACTCCAAGGTGCTGCAACAATTCAATCAGTTTGTTTACATCCCGTATATCCGGAATATTCCGGATTGTAATTTTTTCTGCGGTGAGCAGTGTAGCGCAGATGATCTGCAAAGCTTCATTTTTTGCACCCTGCGGAGTAATCTCACCATGCAATTCCAATCCTCCTACAACTTCAAAACTATTTCCCATCACGTGATTTTTTACTGAATTGTTGTTTTGATTTGCCTTTGAAAAAGGGGCCTTATTGTGAAGGCCAAATCAGACTACGAAATAAGAGAGGCGAAGGGAAAGAGAAGCGCCCCGGCCCAAAAGTTTTGAACATACACAAATGAAAAAGCACCGGCATTACCGGTGTTTAAAATACGGAAGATCGATGCTTTTAACTCAGGGATTTTGTTCACTGGAGGGAACGCGGACTTTTTCTTTTCTGACCATCCGGGAGTGAAGGGTAATCTTGTTGTCAAATAAAAAACGGAAGAACAGAAGGGTCCAGGAACGGTGGGCCTTGAGAGGAGTATAAAACTCCGGTGCCTTGTTTTTCAGGGCCGGCAACTTATTCCAGGGTACAGATGGAAAATCATGGTGTTCATTGTGAAAGCCGACGTTGAAGGCCACGATGTTCAGGGGACCGTAATAGCTGTACGTTTCCTGCGTCTCATCCAGGGTAAGATAATGTTCCTGAATCCAACGTGCTCCGAGAGGATGCAATCCGACCGAAAAGAAAAAGCTGAGAAGTAAGAATACAAATGCCTGTGGCCCCCAAAGCATCCAGATCGCTGCATCAAATGCAAATTGAACTACCCAGTTGGCAACAATCCAACTGTCGACGGGCTTAATTGTTTTTAAGCGGAAAGTGCGGAAGAGCTGGAAGAAGGGGAACAGGAACATCCACAATGCTTTACTAAAAAAATTATTTCCGAAAACACGCGCTTCCCAGAAATCCGGCAGATCAGCGTCCCAATCATGGTGTCCCTGGTAAGAATGGTGCATCAGGTGATAACGTGTAAAGGAGACTGCGCTGGGCAAGCCATGGGGCAGGTTTTCAATAATGGACGTGATGCAATTCCAGCTTTTCTTTTTAAACAACAGGTTATGGGAACATTCGTG
>DAORHY010000240.1:0-5806 GCA_035438225.1 Bacteroidia bacterium | reverse complement strand
AGATAATGATCCCGGCAGTCTATTCCATTAACGTTACCCGTATTCCCCATTTTTCAAGCTTGAATTCATGGAAGAAAAAACCACAGAAAAAGATTCCAGGTACAGCTCTCTTGAAAAAATGAGTGTGTACGATTTACTGCATGCAATCAATGAAGAAGACAAATCTGTTCCAGTTACAATCGAAAAATCACTCCATCGGATTGAAACAGTTGTAGTACTCATCAGCGAAAAATTACGGCTGGGCGGAAGGCTCTTCTACCTGGGTGCAGGAACCAGCGGAAGGCTCGCCATTGTGGATGCTTCCGAATTACCACCTACTTACGGACTTGAACACGGTCGTGTGATTGGTTTGATTGCGGGCGGCGATGCTGCAATCCGGAAGGCTGTGGAATTTGCTGAAGATGATCCCGAACAAGGATGGAAAGATTTACAATCACACGGAATTTCCAGGCACGATGTGGTGATGGGCATTGCAGCGTCCGGAGCGACTCCGTATGTCGTCGGAGCCGTTAAACATTGCAAAGAAAACGATATCCTGACTGTAGGACTGACGTGCAATCCGGATTCCCCGCTGGCAAAAAACGTTCACTACCCGATCGAAATAATTGTCGGACCGGAAGTAGTCACCGGCAGCACGCGGATGAAAGCAGGGACAGCACAAAAACTTGTCCTGAATATGATCTCCACCTCCGTAATGATCCGGTTGGGAAAGGTAAAAGGGAATAAAATGGTGGATATGCAGCTGACCAACAACAAACTCATCAAAAGAGGAACGGGAATTTTAATGAATGAATTGAACATAACAGCGATTGAAGCCGGTGAACTCCTGAATAAATACGGAAGTGTTCGAAAAGCTCTGGAAGCTTCTGGAAAATAATTTTTTTTATGTTGCGTTGTTGAATTTATTTTAGTATATTATTTTTCCTGCTTTACCACTTTTCATTCTATTCAGTTTCTCCACATCTGAATTTTAAATTCATCCCGGAAAATTTTATTCTTACCTTTGTGACACCAAAGTAATACCGGTTTTCGAAAAAATAAATGCGGATCCGTGCTTATTGGAATATCCCGCTGATTCAATTTCGCAGACCTGAGTAAGAATGGTACAACATCAAATTCTGAATCTCATTTCCCGTGCAGGATATCGAGCCCTTCTACAACTGGCGTGAGCTTTACATTGCTTCGGAAGACGAGCTTTCTCCCTTCCACGGTGCAGTATACAGCGAGTTCGAATTTACAAACACGGTGTACAACTATTATATACATCCGCAATGGGATCAGTTTGGCTCCTCAACGCTTTACCTTAAAATACTCTACGCTGATTACGACCGCTCCTATGCTATCCTTGAATTTATCGGTGAATGGAATGATGCATTGTATAACGATATCATGTTTCTGAAACGCGAAGTGATCGAACCCATGATGACGGAAGGAATCCGGAAGTTCATCCTGGTTGGAGAAAACGTACTCAACTTCCACGGTTCGGACGATTGTTATTATGAAGAATGGTTCCAGGATGTTGATGAAGGCTGGATTGCAGCAGTCAATTTCAGGCCTCATGTGATGTTGGAAATGGAACGCTTTAACCTTGATTATTACATGGTATTCGGCGGGGAATTAGACGAATTGAACTGGAGGATGTTTAATCCGCTGGAACTGTATCAGAAAGTTGAACACATCATTACACGCAGACTGAATTAAACTGATTGCTACATCCATTGAATCCTTCTCCTGAAAATCGCCTTTCGCTGCTGAACCGAGTACCAACGTTGGTCCGGCAGTATTTATCCACATGTACCTGCTGCTGCATTTACTATTTAACGCTTCGATCGTTCCGTTTTGCTTTTTTGCTTGGCTTTCTCCATGCCTGTAGCCTGACATCTGTAGCGCAAAAAAAGGAAACTGTTTCGAATAGTGGCAAAGCCTCTTTTTACCACGATAGTTTTCAGGGCCAGGAAACAAGTAACGGTGAATTTTATAATAAGAATGATTTCACAGCTGCCCACAAAACCCTTCCGTTCAATACCATCGTCAATGTGTACAATAAACAGAATGGGAAAAAAGCAATTGTAAGAATCAATGACCGTGGACCCTTTGTTCGTTCCAGGATCATCGACCTTTCCCGATCCGCAGCAATGAAACTCGGCATGGTTCCTTTTGGCGTAGCACCAGTTTCCATCCAGATATTGAGTTTGTTCGATCATTTAAAAATGTCTGACTCCACCTTTATTCCGGATGAAGTCTGGGATTGCTTCGGCCGGAAAACCGTGTTGACTGACACTACTGTATTTGTTTGGCAAACAGATTACTGGAAACATGCTTTTTATATGGCCAGCCACATTGCATTGGACTACCACCTCCCTGCCGCTCAAATCAGAATCTCCGGAGAAATAAAAAACAGAACGTACCAGGTACTTGTGTCCGGCATGAAAACTAAGGAAGAATGCACGCAACTGATCAACCGGCTAAAACAGGACGGCTTTATTTCTGCAAGGGTTTTTCATCCGCCAAAGATGAAAATCGATTCTTTAAAAGCTGAGCAACATGACGATCGATAGGCAAATGAAGGTCATCCGGTTTCAATGATTCCATTGCAATCCAACGAAAAGACTGTGCTCCTTCAACCTCCGGTTCAAAGTTAAATTTGTTTTCAGAAATCTGTAAGTCCAGTTCAGCAACCGGCTGTATCAGGTAATAAATTGAAAGCACCTGCAAGCCGGGATGAAAAGCAGATTGAACAAAATTATCAGTCGTATAAAAATGTTCCAGGACTTCAAATGGATTTCCCGTCTCTTCCATCATCTCCCGGCGCAAGCAATCAATTGTCCCCTCGCCAAACTCGAGCCCGCCGCCGGGAAATTTAGTGATGTACTGTCCGTAAACAAATTCATCGCTCACCAGCACCCCTTTTCCGGGATGAATATACAAGCCATAAACCCTGATCACAAATGGATGGTTTCGCATTGATTGATTTCAAGCACTGGTTCACTCACAGACTGACAAGATAAAGAATTTTAGAAATGTTCACGAATCGTTTTTCCTATCTTTCGGGCAAATGAAAGCAGCAGGGCCGGTTTCAGTAAATTACTGACCGGTGCTGAATGACACCATGCGATTCTCCGACATACAAGCTGAAGTCCTCATTGCCGGCGCCGGTCCGGCAGGCGCGGCAACTTCCCTGTTTCTGAGTAAACACAAAATTCATCATGTGATCCTGGACAAAGCATCTTTTCCACGCGATAAGATTTGCGGGGATGCGCTCAGTGGAAAAGTGGTTTATGTTTTAAATCAGTTGAACACTTCCTTCGTTGCAGAACTTCAATCAAAGGATGAATATCTGGGAAGCTACGGCGTTCAGTTTGTGGCACCGAATGGGAAGGCATTGGATATTCCCTTCAGCAACACTATTTCTGCACTTCCTCACGCACCGGGATTCATTGCCAAAAGGACTGATTTTGACAATTACCTTTTCCGTAAACTCGATCCGGTGTACACCAGAGTACTGGAAAATACAACGATTCTGAACCTGGAGTACACACCATCAGGTGTACACATTCTGTTGGACAATCATGGGGAAATTTTACAAGTGGAATCGAAAATAATAATTGGCGCTGAAGGTGACAGATCCGTTGTCGCAAAACATCTGGCGGGATTTAAAAAAGAGGACAAACACTATTGCGCAGGCTTGCGCACCTATTATCAGGGTATTTCAGGTTTGCACCATCAAAATTTCATTGAGCTGCATTTTCTCAAAGATTTCCTCCCGGGATATCTTTGGGTCTTTCCTATGCCCGATGGTATGGCAAATGTAGGCGTAGGAATGCTCAGCGAAGTGATTTCAAAGAAAAAGATAAACCTCAGGGCTGAAATGGCGAAAGCCATTGAATCAAATCCCGCACTCAGACAACGCTTTCAAAAAGCAGTTCCGATTGGTGAACCCAAAGGCTGGGGGCTTCCGCTGGGTTCCAAAAAGAGAAAACTCTCCGGCGATCATTTTCTGCTCGTTGGCGACGCGGCTTCCCTGATTGATCCGTTTACCGGTGAAGGAATCGGGAATGCAATGTTGAGCGGAATGATTGCATCAGAAATAATAAAAAACGCCGTCCACAACCAGAAATTCGATGCGCGGTCGCTGGCATCTTATGACGAGAGTATTTATAATGCATTGTGGAGTGAACTTAAACTCAGCCATACACTTCAGAAACTGACGAATTATGCCTGGTTGTTCAATTTCGTCGTCAACAAGGCTGCCAAAAGCAAAACCTTACGCGACACCATCACCTGCATGTTCGAAGACATTGATATGCGGTCCCGGCTGAAGGACCCACGCTTTTATTTAAAATTGTTATTCAATAAATAAGCAGACGCATGAAAAAGGTCTTTTATTTATGCTTCATTTTTTCAGTGTTCCTATCGGGCTTGCATGCGCAACACCGGAAGAAAAAAACCAATCAGTATGTCAATGGAATGCCCCACGGGCTGTGGATGATGTACATTGACAGTAATCAAACCAGGTTGGAATGCAAGGGACATTATACACTGGGAAGGGAAACAGGTACATGGAAATACTTTCACGAAAATGGAAAAATGAGAAAGAAAGAAGTATTCCGGAAATCAGGGATCCGTTCGGAGTTTTATTATGAAAATGGCAAACGAAAAAGTAAAGGAATTGCAATTCTCGAACCCGATCAAAATAATTTACATTATTATTTTCAGGGTAAATGGAAATACTACAACGAACAGGGTAAATTGAGCTCAATCGTTTACTATGAACACGGAGAAGAAGTCCGGACAGAAATCGTACGCTAATTTTGATTCTAAAACTATTGAGACAAATTTTGAGCCATCTGAAAAAATAAATGAGCCTGCATTGATTCTGGTTCTGCCGTACACTCAACTTTGTACCAGACACAGTGCAGCATCATCAGGGTCTATTTTTTTTGTGATGCTTCGAACTCTCTGTTCAGCCCTTCCAGGACCTTGCCGGTAATATCGAGGCTGTCGTTCGCAAAGAGGATGCCGCCACCTTTCGAATAACCCAGAACAAAATTATACTTATGCTCCACATTCATGGAGCGTATAAAACCTGCGACCCTGGTGTACAATTCTTCAGAAGATTTACTTTTCTCCTCCTCCAGCTGCCCCAGTAATAAATCTTTCTTCTCCATCAGCTTTTGCTGACGAGCCATGAGCTGTTCTTCAGTCTGCTGGCGCTGCAAATCGGTCATCCCCGGAGCTTTCTCCTGGTAATCAGCAGCATCCCTCTGAAGTTTGTCACTTTCTGAAGTCAATTCATTCTTTATTCTTTCCTGCTTGTTTTCCAGTTCAACTTTTTTCGATTTGAAATAAGCGTAATTGTCCAGAAGGGAATCCGAATTCACGAACACGATTCCGCCCGGTGCGGCCGGTAAATCCTTCGCGATACCGGCAGTTTCTGAAGTTCCGGGCAGTGCATCGCCTTTGGCATGATCAGAAAAGTGGAGATAATACAGTACGCCAACCGCGACGAAAAGAACAAAATTCAGGATAACAGAGAAATTCTTCATCTTCATTTATTTGAGGTGCCAAAGATAGGAGAATTTCATGCCTGTATTCGCTAAAAAATGCACTTAATATATTTCATAAAGCAGTGGAATTGTTTACTTTTCGGCTATAAAAATCAAGCATTTATGAAAAACTGGATTTGTGCCATGATTGTAACAATGGTTTTCGCAGGATGCAATAATGAAGCTCCGGAAATAGCTGATCCTGCGAATGCACCGGATATTTCTGCTGTGCCCTCCCGATTTGACCAGAAAATGCTGTT
>DAORHY010000239.1:0-5816 GCA_035438225.1 Bacteroidia bacterium | reverse complement strand
ATGTTCAATGCGGCAGATCTTCCACGGCGGTATTTTTTATGGTAGTTATCGAGCAGATTTTGGTCATTTGTATACGAGTGGATCGTCTCGATGTGCCCGCGTTCAATTCCAAGAGATTTCTCGATGACAGCCAGTACGGGAACAATGGCATTGGTAGTACATGAAGCTGCTGAAAAAACTGTTTCATTGTGATGATCGAAACTTTCTTCATTCACACCATAGACGACATTCGGAACATCGCCTTTACCGGGAGCCGTCAGCAACACTTTACTGACACCTTTTGATTTCAGGTGCTTGCTCAGGCCTTCACGGTCACGTACTACACCAGTATTATCGATAATCAGTGCATCGTGGATTCCATAGTGTGTATAATCAATGGCAGCCGGATCATTCGCTGCAATCATGTGAACCGTGTGACCATTCACGATCAGGGCTTTATTTTCAAAATCTTCAATCACGGTTCCCGGAAAGGAGCCGTGCACCGAGTCGTTCCGCAGCAAATCACCGCGTTTGGTAATGTCTTCATCGCTGTTGTTGCGGGTGACTACTGCACGCAGTCGAAGTTGCTCGCCTTTCCCGGCCTGTGTGATCAATTCCCTCATCAGTAACCGGCCGATCCGGCCGAATCCATACAGTACCACATCCCTCGGGATCATGACACGTTTTTCTTTTCCAATAAAAGTGCTGAGCTTATCACCAATAAAATCTGCTGCCGTTTTGTAATTTTTTCTTTCTGCAAGCCATTCAGCAGTCAGCCTGCCGATATCAATCCGGGATGGAGCAAGCTCCAGTTTGTTCATTTCTTTTGCGAGCATCAAAGTATCCAGCACATTGATCGGTTTTTTGACGACCTCCTTTGAATATTGATGAAGGTGCAGAATTTCGCTTGCGCTGCGGTCAACGAGCTGATTCCGGAAAAGCACCAGTTCCACAGATTTGTCGAACCACAGCGCACCGGCTACATGAATCAGTGCAATCGCTGCTTTTTCCAGTTGGATCCAGTCTGCAAGTTCCGCTTCGTATTTGTCTTTGTGATTAACTTTCGGATCGTCTTTTATGCTGTCAAGTGCCATGTTATAGAAGTTTTGTGAATGAATTGATCAGGATAGGGTTTAAACAGGATCAGCTTTCACCAAAGGAGAAAGCTGACCGCAACTGCCGTAACTGACGGCATCATGTTCAGGATAATCAATTATCCAAGATAAGCTTTCAGCAAACGGCTGCGCGATTTGTGGCGGAGGCGGCGTATTGCTTTTTCTTTGATCTGGCGCACGCGTTCACGGGTTAGATCGAACTTTGCCCCGATTTCTTCCAGGGTTAACCCATGCTGCATTCCGATTCCGAAGAATAATTTGATCACTTCTCTTTCCCGTTCAGTCAGGGTACTCAGGGAACGTTCGATTTCTTTCTGGAGTGATTCATTCATCAGAAGATTGTCTGCCCGCGGAGAATCATGATTCTCGAGAACATCAATCAGGCTGTTGTCTTCGCCCTGCACAAAAGGGGCATCCATGGAAACGTGCTTACCGCTGACACGCATTGTGTCGGCAATTTTTTCTGTCGGGATATCCAGGATTTTAGCAAGCTCCTCCGGAGAAGGTTCGCGTTCAAATTCCTGTTCTAATTTTGAATATGCTTTTGATATTTTGTTCAGTGAGCCAACCTGGTTCAACGGCAAACGCACAATCCGGGATTGTTCCGCCAATGCCTGAAGGATACTCTGGCGAATCCACCACACTGCATACGAAATAAATTTAAATCCCCGCGTCTCATCAAAACGTTTTGCAGCTTTGATCAATCCCAGGTTGCCTTCGTTGATAAGGTCAGGAAGACTCAATCCCTGGTTTTGATATTGCTTGGCAACTGAAACCACAAATCGAAGATTTGCTTTTGTGAGTCTGTCCAAAGCATTCTGATCACCTTCCTTGATCTTGCGGGCGAGGCGGACTTCCTCTTCTGCAGTAATCAATTCTTCACGGCCGATTTCCTGAAGATACTTCTCCAGCGACTGGCTTTCGCGGTTGGTGATCGATTTGGTTATTTTTAGCTGGCGCATAGCTCGGTTTCTCTGTTAATTCCTTGAAAAATTAATAAATATTAAAGAAAAATGTACTTTTTTCTGTTTACGCAAATGTACCATTTTAAAAAAGGCGAAGCAAGTTTTTGTCAACATCCGGTTAATAAGTCTGTATGATTGTTGATAAAAAAGGAGGTCTGCATTGGACCTCCCTTTTATCAGATTTCGACATTTTTCATCAAATTCCAAAGCCATAATAGGCTTTCATGCCATTCGGATAGACTCCTTCAATCAGTACGCCACCCTGTTTTGTTTTCAATGCATTCTCCAGGTCATCCATTGTGCGTATGGGCTTCTTGTCAATGGAAGTGATAATAAAGCCTTCCCGTATCCCTGCACTTCTTAATTTTCCGGCCAGAAGTTTTGAAATCCTGACACCGCCTTTTATCCCAAGTTTTGACTGGTCATCCGGACGAATATTTTCAAATGTGCCTCCCAGCAGATTCAGCACCTGGTCGTTTTTGACAATTTTTGTATCGCCGTCTTTGTTTCTGAGAACAACTGCCAGTGTTTTTTCTGTGCCATTTCTCATCACAGTCACATTTACTTTATCACCCGGGCGGAAACGTCCGATTTGTTCCTGCAATTGAGGAGTGGAGTTAACACCCACTTCGCCCACTTTGATAATAACATCTCCTTCTTCCAGGCCGGCTTCGGAAGCAGCGCCGCCTTCTGTGAGTCCGGCGACATACACTCCTTGTGTTTCTTTCAAACCTTTTTCCTCAGCAAGCTTACTGTCAAGATCACGGATACTCACTCCGATAAATCCTCTTTGAACACTTCCGAATTCAACCAGATCGTCCATCACCTTTTTCACAAGATTCACAGGAATGGCAAAGGAGTACCCTGTATACGATCCTGTATTGGAAGCGATGGCGGAATTTATCCCCACCAGTTCGCCGCGGGTGTTGACCAAAGCCCCTCCGCTGTTGCCCGGATTCACGGCGGCATCGGTTTGAATAAATGATTCTATCTTGAATTGATCCGGCAGGATGCCGATGTTGCGGGCTTTCGCACTGACAATACCTGCAGTTACAGTAGAAGTGAGATTGAACGGATTACCCACTGCCATTACCCATTCTCCGACTTTCAGGTTGTCGGAATTTCCATAGGCGATAAAGGGTAAATTTTTCTCGTCGATTTTCAACAAAGCAAGGTCTGTCGAGGGATCAGTGCCAATAACTTTGGCAGTGAACGTACGGTTGTCGTTGAGGGTGACCATTACTTTTTCAGCATTATCTACTACGTGGTTATTTGTTACTATGTACCCGTCGTCTGTGATAATCACTCCGGAACCGGAACCTTCCTGTGGTTGGCTTTCACGCGGTCTTCCCCAGAAATCAAACGGGCTATATCCAAAGGGATTATAACCGGAAGTTCGGTTTGCATAAGCAGTTTTCACATGCACAACTGCATGCACCGTAATGTCGGCCGCTCCGGTCAGATCCGGCAACACGGCATCTGTGGCGGAGGGCATGTTTACGTAATGAACCTCCTGTTTACCGGCAACATTTTTTTCTGAAAGGTTGCCTTTGTCAGGGGATGCAGTGGAATACAGGTAAGCCCCTGCAGCACCACCCAAACCTGCAATGAGCAGGATACGAATCGCATTTTTCAACTGTCTGATCATAATGTTTTCGGATTTTGATAAATTTTTTAGACAAAATTTATGCCATCAAAGTTCTTCCGGATTCCATGAAGCCGGAATGAAAGCCCGGGTTAAGAACCGTTAAACAAAAGGTCAGGGAAAAAGATGGGAACTGACATTTTTCCATTTCCCAAACACATTTTGACAGCTCGCGGATCACTTTGTCATTGTTGATTTCCAGTGTACAACCCCGCACCCGGGGAATTTAATGTCCATGAAATTACCGTACCTTTGTTGCAATTTCAGGCCAATGTCCAGGCATACTAACGAAGACATAATTTCTTCAATAATTAACGGACAGGAAGACATTTTGTTTTACCTGAACCGTAAATACTTTGAAACAGCCCGAAGCTGGCTCCGCAGAAAGGGAATGGCTGACTCCCAAACCCCTGAAATTTTTTCTACTGTCCTGGTGAGGGTTTATCGGGAAATTCAGGAAAGCCGTATTTCCTCAAACATGCCCTTCGAACCGTATTTATTCAACGCGCTGAAAGAATTTCTCAGGGAAGAGAAAATGATAAGGAAAGAAAACAGGCTTCAGCTGGTTCCGGTTTTTTCAGATATACAAAGGGAAATTGTTGCAGAATGCACAGGCATAATGGACGAAGATTCACGAAAATTGCTGGCAGCACGCTATGCGGAAAAACTGAGTTATGAACAAATTGCTGCCCGCTTTGAATACAGTAACCCGGTCATTGCACAGTTTGAAGTAAATAAAGCAATGAATCAGCTGGAAGGAATTGTGCGTGCCAGACTAAACCTTTCCTCAAATTAGTATGCAATCCAATCCGGAAGAACGAATTTTAATTGAACGCTACCTGAACGGCTCCCTGAGCGGACTTGAATTGCAGCAATTCATGGAACGACTGGAATCCGATGAGTCGTTTCGCCGCACTGTCAGTTTTCAAAACCTCTTGCAGGAAGGTATTCTCCTGAATGATGATGAACGTATCAGAAAGAATCTGGTGCAGGCAACCCGGTATAAAAAATCCAGGATCCCGTTCGGACTTAAACTGATTTTTACATTTCTCATCATTACGTTCATCGGCATTATTGTTTGGGATTATGTCGGTACCAATTCGAATAATTCAAAGCGGCATATTTTTTCATTTTCATTTCTGAAAAACAAACCGGAAATAAAAGAAGAAATAGAAACAGCGAAATCTCCTGCAGTAAAACAGGAATCAGGCAACGTGTCAAATTCCCAAAAGGAAGTGGAGACTCCGGCGAAAGCAAATAAACCGGATCATCCGTCCCCCTCTGAAACACAGGAAAACGCTGGGGAAAAATCCGTGATCTCTGAAGGGGAGGGAATCGCTGTTGTCGATACAACCGGAACAATAGAAAATTTACAGCCGGAGTTTGTGATCAAAAAAGACCAGCTGATGATCACGTATACATTGCAGGCAGTCGAGAAAAACAGCAGTTCCGGGAATGTGTCCGGCCAGGAAAATGAGGTGAGCCTGAGTCAGAATGCCGTTGACAAATTAAATCCTGCTGCCGGACTGGTTGAAAAACAGGTTCCGGCTTCCAGTTATGAAGTAGAGTTCTGGTTATCACCCATCAATTACAGAGGATATAAGCTGATTAGTCACAGGCTTGTTTTATTTGGAATAGAAGAACCGGATGCCGTTAAACTGATAAAGATTGACGGTAGCCTCTTCATGAAATACGGCGATGATTTTTACAGAATGTGGCCGGGTTCAGAGTTTATGGCTTTTAAAAAAATCAGGGAAGCGGATCTCCCAATATCGCTGAAGTAATCATGACGATTCATTTTGAAAAATATCATGGCACCGGCAACGATTTTATTATTATCGATGACCGGGAACACAAGGTACTGCTGACGAAGGACCAGATCGAAAACCTTTGCGATCGTCGCTTCGGAATTGGTGCCGATGGATTGTTGCTGCTCCGGAATAAACCCGGCCATGATTTTGAAATGGTGTATTACAATTCCGATGGATTGCCGGGTTCAATGTGTGGTAACGGAGGGAGGTGCATCATCGCTTTTGCCTGCCGCCTCGGATTGATTGATAGCAGTGCTCGTTTCCTTGCTGCTGACGGTGAACATGAAGCATCAATCATTTC
>DAORHY010000238.1:0-5821 GCA_035438225.1 Bacteroidia bacterium | reverse complement strand
CAATGGTGCCGACGACAATGCGAGCGGTACCGCAGCATTGATCGAGCTGGCGCGTTACCTGAAAGCTTCTGCCCTGAAAAAGAACAATTACCTCTTCATGGCCTATTCCGGAGAAGAAAAAGGCTTGCTCGGTTCGAATTACTATGTCAAACATCCCACAATGGATTTGAACACGATGAATTACATGATCAACATGGACATGGTTGGGCGATTGAAACCCGATGAAAAAACACTGTTGGTCAACGGAACAGGAACTTCTCCGCGCTGGAAAACCCTGATGGATTCGATCAGCGTGGATGGAGTAAAAATAAAACAAACCGAGTCCGGCGTAGGGCCAAGTGATCATACTTCCTTTTATTTACAAAACATTCCCGTTCTTCATTTTTTCAGCGGTACACACCAGGATTACCACAAACCGAGTGACGATGAAAACCTCATCAACTACGACGGGGAATTGTCCATCATTCACATGATAGAAAATGTAATCCGGCTCACCGATAATTCCGGTAAGCTTGCATTCACAAAAACAAAAGACGACCAAAACGAAGATGCGCCGAAATTCAAAGTAACACTCGGCGTGGTTCCGGATTATGCTTTTGATGGTGAAGGCATGCGCATCGATGGTGTTACGGAATGACGACCGGCAGCTGCTGCAGGTCTCGAGCCGGGTGATGTGGTAATACAAATAGGCGAACACAAGGTTCTGGACATGATGAGCTACATGAAGGCGCTCAGCAAATTCAACAAAGGCGAAACCACCAAAGTCAAAGTCCTCCGCCACAACCAGGAAATCATCAAAGACATCACCTTTTAAAAGACTGCTTTTATTCGGTTGTGATTATTTCTTCCTTTCTATAGTATTGTTTTCTGTGAAACTCTGTGAGGCACTCTGAGGCACTCAGTGTTGAAAAACATACATGGAAATAAATCAAATCACTCATTCAATAATTGGTGCTGCTTTAAAGGTTCACACTGAACTTGGTCCGGGACTTCTTGAATCAACCTACCAGGAATGTTTATATTATGAATTAAAGCAAACCGGGTTGCTTGTTCAAAAAGAAAAGCCAATTCCCTTGATTTACAAGTCTGTAAAACTTGAAGTTGGCTATCGCTGTGATCTTGTCATTCAAAATTTGGTTCTTGTAGAACTAAAATCAATTGAAGCAATTAATGATATACATATTGCTCAAATGTTGACATATTTAAAATTGGCAAAATTTAAAGTAGGACTTCTAATTAATTTTAATGTGTTACATTTGAAAGATGGGATTCGAAGATTAATCCTATAAGTATTTTAACACAGAGGTACACTGAGTTCCTCACAGAGGTCCACAGAAAAATAATGACATCCAAACCTACCCTTTCAGTAATCGGCGGCGGGAGCTGGGCGACGGCGATTGTGAAGATCTTGTCGAACAACGTCAACACCATTCACTGGTGGGTCCGTAGCAACGAGACCGCCGACTTCATCAACAAATACCAACACAACCCACACTACCTCAGCGATGTCACCGTCGATCTCGAAAAAGTAAAAGTCAGCAGCAGCCTCCACCACGTCATTGCCTCCTCCGATATTATTATCCTTGCAGTTCCTTCCGCTTTTCTAAAACCATCCCTCGAAAAAATCAAACCGGAAGATTTCAAAAACAAAATGGTCTTCTCCGCCATCAAAGGAATCATCCCCGATGATTTGCTGATTGTCGGAGATTTTTTACACCATCATTATCATATTCCCATCGACAAAATCGGTGTCATCACCGGACCATGCCATGCCGAAGAAGTCGCGATGGAACGACTCTCCTATCTCACCATCGCTTCACAGGATACCGCCAATGCTCAGGTTCTCGCGACACTGATGAACTGCCGCTACATCAAAACAACCGTCAGCGACGATATCTACGGAACAGAATATTCCGCGGTATTAAAAAACGTCATCGCGATTGCCAGCGGTATTTGTCACGGTGTAGGATACGGAGACAACTTCCAGGCTGTACTCATATCCAATGCCATTCAGGAAATCAAGCGCTTTGTAGATACCGTTCATCCTGTCAACCGCGACATCAACGGCTCCGCATACCTTGGTGATTTGCTGGTGACAGCCTATTCATCCTTCAGTCGTAACCGGATGTTCGGAACCATGATCGGCAAAGGCTACTCGGTAAAATTCGCCCAACTCGAAATGAACATGATCGCGGAAGGATATTACGCGACGCGTTGTATTTACGAAATCAATAAAAAATACAATGTACACATGCCCATCATGAGCGCGGTGTATCATGTTCTCTACGAAAAAATCTCGCCGCGAATCGAGATGAAACTCCTCTCGGACCAGCTAAATTAAAATCCTTTGCGTCCTTTGCGTCTTTGCGTGAAAAGGTTTCGCGCAAAGGCGCAAAGAGCGCAAAGCTAGGAAGTACTTTTGCTAAAGTGTGCGAGGACTTTTTCAGCTCTTGATTTTCCAACGACCGCTTCCAGCTCCTCCGCTGTCGCCTCTTTAATTTTCTTCACGGATTTGAAATGAATCAGCAGCGCCTGCGCCGTTGCTTCACCGATACCTTTGATTTCAGAAAGCTCCGTTTTCACCGTTCCCTTTTCTCTTCTCTTCCGGTGATGCGTAATTCCAAAACGATGCACTTCATCACGAAGCTGCTGAATCACACGTAGTGTCTCGCTTTTTTTATCAATATACAAAGGGGCCGTATCGCCTGGATAAAAGATTTCTTCCAGACGTTTGGCAATGCCAATCACAGCGACTTTTCCACGGAGGCCAAGTTTGTCCAGACTCGTCATCGCCGAGCTGAGCTGTCCTTTTCCACCGTCGATCACAATCAGTTGTGGCAATTCCTGTACTTCATCAAGCATGCGTTTGTAACGACGGAAAATCACTTCTTCCATCGATGCGAAATCATCAGGACCTTCAACGGTTTTGATATTGTAGTGACGATATTCTTTTTTCGCCGGTTTACCATTCAGAAAAACACTCATCGCCGCGACGGGATAAGCTCCCTGGATATTTGAATTGTCAAAACATTCGATCCGTCTTGGCAATTCCGTCAAACGTAAATCTTTTTTCATCTGCTCGAGCAAACGCAAAACCTTGTTCTCCGGATTTTGTTTCTCCAACTGCAGATTCTTTTCACGGATATAATTTCTGACATTCGTTTCAGACAGCGTAAGCAAATGTTTCTTATCGCCAATCTTCGGAACCGTTAGCGTTACGCCATCCATTTCGAGATTCAATGGAAAAGGAACAAGAATTTCTGTCGCGTCACTCAAAAAACGTGTGCGTAAATCCACGATGGCGATTTCGAGCAATTCCTCATCGCTTTCTTCCAGCTTCTTTTTGATCTCTATCGTATGCCCCTGAATGATGCTACCATTCATGATGCGCAGAAAATTCACATAAGCGGATTCTTCATCCGTCACCATGGAATACACATCCGTATTGTGAATGGCAGGATTCACCACCACTGATTTGGATTTGTAACGTTCCAGCAATTCAATTTTTTCCTTGATGCCCTGCGCTTCTTCAAATTCAAATTTCTCCGAATACTGATTCATCAGATTTTTCAAATGCTGAATCACCGTATTTATGTTTCCTTTCAGGATCTGACGAATGTCTTTGATGCTTTGATCATACTCTTCCTGCAATTGCAAGGCTTCACAAGGGCCTTTGCAATTTCCAAGATGATATTCGAGACATACTTTGAATTTCTTCTTCGCGATATTTTCTTCTGAAAGAACAAGATTACAATTGCGCAGTTTGTACAACTGAGAAGTGAGATCGAGTAAAGTGTGGATGATTTTCACCGGCGTGAACGGACCGAAATATTCCGAACCATCCTTGATCATTTTTCGTGTGATGAAAACCCGGGGGAAACGTTCGTTCTTGATACAAATCCAGGGATAGGTTTTGTCATCTTTCAGACTGACATTGTAACGCGGCTGGTGT
Organism: Bacteroidia bacterium; assembly: GCA_035438225.1. GTDB lineage: Bacteria > Bacteroidota > Bacteroidia > AKYH767-A > 2013-40CM-41-45 > JADKJP01. The sequence continues at coordinate 1,869 of DAORHY010000238.1, read as the reverse complement.
TTTTTGATCAGACTGTTTTCCAGCAGCAAGGCATCCAGCTCGGTATCCACGACAAGGGTTTTGATATCCGCGATCTTTCTGACCAGGATGGTTGTCTTCCCGCTGTCGTGATGTTCTTTCTGAAAATAAGAACTGACCCTTTTTTTAAGCGATTTTGCCTTACCCACATAGAGCAATAACCCGTCCTTGTCATAGAACTGGTATACTCCGGGACGGTCTTCCAGTCCGGATAAGATATCCTGAATATGCTCTTTCAAATGAGGATTTCGCTTACTGGTAAAAGCCCTGTAAAGTTCGTAAAGAAATCTTATTTTCGTCCACTCATCACCATTTCATGAAAAAAATACTTCTTTCCCTGGCCTGCCTGATGACCTTTCAGGTTTTTGCGCAAAAGAAAATTCTCTTTCTCGGAAACAGCTATACAGCCGTAAATAATCTCCCCGATCTGATTTACCGATTGGCCCTTGCCGATGGTGATACAATTGTTTTTGACTCCTCCACACCCGGCGGCTGCACATTTGAATTGCACAGCACCGATCCCGTTGCCCTTGGAAAGATCAATGCGCAAGCCTGGGATTATGTCGTCTTGCAGGAACAAAGTCAGCGCCCTTCATTTGATCCTCAGCAAGTAGCGATGGAAGTTCTTCCTTTCGCGCGTAAACTCGACAGTCTGATCCATGTAAATAATCCCTGTGCCCAAACTGTTTTCTACATGACCTGGGGACGGAAATACGGAGATGCGAGTAATTGCGCTTTCTATCCGCCGGTTTGTACCTATGCGGGAATGCAGCAACGTCTCCGCGAAAGTTATCTCCTGATGGGCGATGAAAATCACGCCCGTGTAGCGCCGGTTGGAGTTGCATTTCAAAATTCCATTGCGATAGACAGCGCACTCGAATTGTACAATGCCGATCAGAGTCATCCCAGTCTGGCCGGATCTTATCTTGCTGCCTGCACTTTCTACGCGACGATGTTCAAAAAAAATCCGGTTGGAAATACATTCATTTCCGGACTCAGCGCCAACGTCGCCGCTTATCTGCAGGATGTTGCTGCTCATACGGTGCTGGACAGTCTGGCTACATGGAACATTGGAGAATATGAACCGAATGCAACGCTCAGCTTTACAACCAATGGAACAACAGCATCATTTCTTTCCGAAAATATTTATTCAACGCAACACAGCTGGAGTTTTGGAGGAAACACTTTCAATCCAACACACGACTTCGGAACGGGTGGTGATTTCACCGTCACACACATTGCCTGTGATTCCTGTCGCTGCGATACGTCTACGCAAACGGTTCACATTTCATCCATTGGTATTGAAGAAAATGTCATGAATCAGTTTCTGAATATTTATCCGAATCCTTCTAAAGATCGGGTAACACTTTCTTTGCAGACAAATAATTTTTCCGATAAGCTGAATGTGAAACTGATGACGATTCAGGGAAAATTAATTCAGGAATTTTCATTGACGGAAAATACAGTACTTGATTTTGATACCAGAAAATTAGAAAGCGGAATTTATCTGATTTCTTTTACCGACGATTCCGGAAATACCATTTCGAAAAAACTAATTCTTGAATAACAACGCCAAGGGAAGATCAATAAATGCGATAATATCAAAGCTTAGTGCAAACCAAGATGGTACACCAATATTGCAAAGATCTTTTTAATGATGTGGCAAGACTGGGTCTAATTATTTTTGAATCGATATGGGTTAAATTAATACAAAACAATTATTCATAAGCCAAAGCCGAATGCGAGGTCTGCTCTCTTTCTTCAAATTTATTCATTTTAATTATTTCAGAATACAACATAATACTATTGAATATTGCCATGGATAATTGAATCTACTTTATATAATCACTA
>DAORHY010000237.1:0-5827 GCA_035438225.1 Bacteroidia bacterium | reverse complement strand
TCGCCAGCCACTTGTGGACGATGTGATATTCCTCAACCTGCTGGAGGAATTGCGTGACCGAATTGATAAAATTGATGAGGATATACTGGTGCTCATGGCAGAACGCATGCGTGTTGCACGGGAAATTGGTCAGTACAAGAAAGAAAACAACATGACCATCCTTCAGGTAGAACGCTGGAGTGAAATTCTGAGAACAAGGCTGCAGTCAGGGCTGACCAAGGACCTGAGCAATGATTTTATTTTCCACCTGTACGAACTCATCCATCAGGAATCCATTCAACATCAGACCCGGGTCATGCAGCATAGTGAATCAACGGACTCTAAGCATTAAAATACATGCAAGTTATCAACCAGTCCAGCACATCTGAAATCATTCTTGGTGAAGATGTTTTTTCGGCTTTGGCGCAATTTCTTTCCAGGCAATATCGGAATTACTCAGTATTCATCCTGGTGGATGAGACCACTGAGCGACTGTGTCTGCCGCTGATGATCCGGAATATTCCTTCGTTGCAACAAGCTACTGTACTTCGCGTCCGCTCCGGTGAACTCAATAAAAGTTTGCAGTCGTGTGAAGACATCTGGAATCAGCTTACTCAAAATAATGCCGACCGGCATTCGTTGCTGATCAACCTTGGCGGTGGAATGATCGGAGATCTCGGGGGGTTCGTTGCATCCACGTACATGCGGGGTATTTCATTCGTGAATATTCCGACAACATTGCTGGCAATGGTTGATGCATCTTCCGGTGGAAAGAACGGGGTTAATTTGTCCGGATTAAAAAATCAGATCGGCACATTTACACATCCCATTGCCGTGGGTATTTCTCCGGTGTTTCTGAAAACCTTGCCTGCCAGGGATATTCGTGCAGGATTCGCAGAATTAATCAAGCATTCCCTGATTGCCGATCCTGGTCATTGGCAGGAAATTAAAAAAATAAAATCTCTTGATTCGGTGGACTGGAATCCACTCATCGCAGCTTCTGTTCAGATAAAGAAACAAATCGTAGCAGCCGATTTCAAAGAAAAGAATCTGCGGAAGACCCTGAATTTCGGACATACCATAGGCCATGCTCTGGAGAGTTATTCCATGCAGCATGATGCAGATCCTTTAAAACACGGAGAAGCTGTAGCTGCCGGTATGGTAGGGGAGCTTTTTCTGTCAAACAGGATCATTGGATTTCCGGAAGCACGCATGGAAGAAATTGTTGATTTTATTGTTTCGCATTTCAGGTTATCCGCACTCAATGCAGAGATCAATCAAATTCTCTCACTTATTTCCCACGATAAAAAAAGTGTCGGGAAAGACACTCAATTTGTGCTTTTAAAAGACATCGGATCGCCGGTTATTCACCAGCAGCCGGAAGAACAGGATATTCAAGATGCCCTGAAATTCACGCTGGATCGTTTTCACCTTACTCCTTATTCTTCGTGAATGCCCTTTCAGATTTCAGGTACAAGTTCCAGTGAACCGTGTGCAGTAAAACTGACAAGTTCCAAAAGTATATCCAACCGCTTCCTGCTCGTCAGGGCTTTGTGCAAGGAACCTTTTTCAATTCATAATTTGGCTACAGCAGAAGACACGGTATTGCTGGAGGATTTGTTGATGTCCGAAGCAAGGGAATTTGATGCGAAGGATGCCGGAACCGTTTTCCGTTTTCTTTTGGCTTATCTGTCGATTCGTCCCGGAACCTTTGTCCTGAAAGGGACGAAGAGAATGAATGAGCGTCCGGTGGGTCCATTGATGAATGCCCTGAATTCACTCGGGGCAAACATTACCTGCCTCGGACAGCAGGGATTTCCTCCTTTGAAAATTGAAGGTGCTACCTTCCGAGGCGGCCATGTGAAAATTGAAGCAGGTACCAGTTCCCAGTTTATTTCTGCTTTGTTAATGATTGCACCAGTCCTCGAGGAAGGTTTGAAAATTCAGCTTGAGGGCGAGGTGGTCTCTGCGCCCTACATAAAAATGACTGTGGAAGTGATGTCGCTGTTTGGGGTGGATGCTGTATGGAACGGAAATGAAATCCATGTTCCGCATTCTGAGTACCGGGCCACAGCGGTTTCGGTGGAAGCTGACTGGAGTTCTGCTGCATTCTGGTACCTGATTTCTGCACTTTCTCCTAACAGAAAGATTTTCCTTGAAGGATTGCAACAGAGCAGCATTCAGGGGGATTCCAAAATTGCAGAGTGGATGTCGTTGCTGGGAGTCAAAACAGTTTTTGATGAAGCCGGGGCTACGCTTGTTTCAAATGGCTATTCATCCTGGTCACAAACCGCTCCCTTGCAATTTGATTTTAACGATTGTCCGGATCTCTTCCCGCCGATGCTGGTGAGTTGTGCAGCTCTCAATGCAGAAGCGAAATTTACATCCCTGCAGAATCTCAAACATAAGGAATCTGACCGGCTCACCGTGCTTCTCCATGAACTGGGAAAGTGCGGAATGCGATTTACGCTGGATACGGATCAGCGTGAGCTCCTGATCCCCAACCAGAAGCTGAGCCCGCCGGGCAGGGTTTTTCAGTCACACGGTGATCACCGTGTTGCGATGGCCCTTGCACCATTGGCACAGATTTTCGGAAGCATTACAATGGATACAATTGCAGTCGTACAGAAATCTTATCCTGAATTCTGGAACCAATTGGTCGGTGCCGGTTTTGCGATTCGCAAAATTGCTTAAAGCTGATAAATGATTTGTATTTTATATTCTGATTTTGGAGACGGAGTCTCCGCTTCTGCGGAATAGACCGGTGATTTCATGTAAGTGGTGGATGAATATTTTGCCCAGACATTCAGTTGACGGAAGACCTTAAAACGGAGATTGACATAATACCTTGTCCCGGAGCCATAGGCAGCAGGAACAGAGAAGGAGTACAGCACATCATTCTCATAGGCGAATATCCTGGCATCGTACGCCGGGCAATTGAAAATTGAATACCGAACAGATCCGGAAATGAAACTTTTTAATGGATGGAAAAACAGTTCCTGGTAAGCTGCATACCCGTATGAAGCTTTGAAAGGTCCTTTTTTTGTCCGGATGTATTCGAAACGGCTGCTCCATTCCCATGTGGCATCCAGGTCAAATCGAAGATTCCATCGTAGGTTCTGTTGCCTGTTTTGTGAAATTGGTTTTAGATGAAACTCAGGCCGGGAATGACTTTCTTCTTTTTTCTCAACTCGATACCGTACATACATTTCCATTGTTTTCTTTGGTTGCCACGAACATTGCATATAATTTCCAGAGCCGGAGGAAGGTGCATCCACCTGGTAGCGTAACCATGGAAAGCGGAATACATCAGCATAACCCGTGAGTGTAACACCATGCGACATTTTCCAGTTGAATCCCGTATACCACCCGGTTTCATTTGCCGTCCTGGTGTTTTCACTGAATCCATGCGCTTTCAGAGCATGGTAATCCACATCGTAAGAACGGAAGAGCAGGGCTACTGAAAGGCGGGCATGCAGTTGCGCAAGAATACCCTGAAGGACTGCTTTTCCTCCCGACTTACTGATTCCGATTTCTCCGAAAAGATTGATGTTCCTGTAGATGTAACTGTAATTTACTCCGCCGTTCAGATTGTTGTTTTTGTAAAAGTCAAAGCGCGTGTAAGGATCACCGGATGGAATGAAAGGAAGCGAGAATCGTGTTGCATAAACAACGGCACCGGTGTTCAGGCTGCGGCCAGAATAGTTTACCGATACCCCTGCAACCTGTTCCCGCAGTGAATGTTTATCTTCCCATTCCGAAGGATTTCTATGATAGCCTGTATTTTGAAACGACGAAATATATTTCCCGGTATCGGATTCTACACTGTTTCCATCCACTTTGTGGGTGGACAGGAAAAGGTCTGCACTGATTTTTTTGTAAACACTTCGGAAGGCAATTCCCCTGAAAAAATTATTTTCATCTGTGGAAGAAGAGGGAATGATCCCTCTGCCATTCTTTTTAATCAGGACGGTTTCGGAACTTTTTCCAAATCCGAATCCCGACCACAAGACGAGTCCTTGTCCGAACTGGCAGGAATAATCGCCCACTACAATTTTCTGTAAAACTCCGCTTCTCTGTATTTCTAAATATCCGCTGCTGTAATCAAATCCTTTTTTTTGTTTACTGCTGAAAAATCCTTCCCCGGGATCCTTTTCTCCGGTTAAGCTGAAGCGAAACTTGTTGCCGAACCGGTATTTGTACCGGGTGAACAATTTGTAGGCAGGACCGAAATATGAATTTTCGGATTCCGGTTTACCTGATTTGGTTTCCTGATACCGCAAAGCAAGGGATTGCTCTGATTTTGTCAGCAGGTTTTTGAAGCTGGGTTGAAGTCCGGAGGATTCATTTCCAAATGAGATATATTCTGATAGTCTGCGAATTTCTTCTATCGAAAATTCATCAATTACCTGTAATTCTTCAATGGAGAGGAAAGAGCCAAATTTTTCACGGTGAGTAAGCAATGCAATTGATTGAAGGCTTGTCATCAGCGGAAATAATTCCAGTTCCTGCATTGAACACGCATTCAGATTCAGCGGGTGTTTTTTGTATTCTGAAAGGAGCTCCAGGAAATCAGTATCCGTTTCCGTATTGGCTCCTTCCGAAGCAATTGTTTCGAGTTCATTCCTATAGCCGGCAGGCACCTCTTCTGACTGTTTATTTTGTGAATAGGAAGAAGTTGATACCACGCTTAGATGAAGGATCAGCAGTATGCGGAAGTCTGTTCTCATAATTCACGGCTGACTGAGATACAGGGATAAAATCCAAGCATTGTGTGGAACATACAGGCAGCATCCAGTTTCATTTTTTGAAGATTGAGTCCGAATCCGAAAGCAGGTTGTACGGGTGCAGTGCGAAATCCGGTACGAACCGAAAGCAAAGCATTTGGATTGTATTCGAGTGCCGTAGCCAGGATGATTCGTCCGTTGGATTTTTCTTCCAGTTCCATGTGCAAAAATAATTTTGAAGACATCGACCACGCTGTACCGATCGAGAGTGTCGGATTTGATAAATTATTTTTATTCCGTTTGCGCTGAAAACCCGCCGGATTAAGTAGTGTTGCACCAATTGCTAAAAACGGAAGCGGTTTTGCATACAGTCCGATGGCGCCTGACCATTCGTTGACAGTAGTGTATTCACCTGAGTTTACCTTGAACTGCAGATGATAAATTTCCAGACCCGCATTTAATTTACCGGATAATTTTCGCGCATAATGCACTCCGATCCGGTTGACAGAAAAATTCAATGATCCTGTTCTGTAGCCGGAAATGCCTGCTGTTCCTGAATTTTTTAAAGGAGCTGATGCTTGAAAAAGAAAGGATTGAAGTTCTTTGGTGAGAAAACGATTTTCTGCACCCATGCTGATTACCGGACGAAGAATAAATGCTGCCAAAGCAGGGTTTTGAAAAGCAGAAAAAGAATTGATCACCGTGGAGCTGACACCGGCAAGGCCTGCCTGATGTGCATCCATGGGCTGAGCAACAGAGCTGTAGGAGATCAGGAAAAAGAGAGCAGTTCCAAAAATCAGTTTTGTATCCATTTACTTTCAAATTTAAAGAGACGAAAGTAAAATTGAATACGGACAGGAATAACCCCTCCGGTGAAGGAACTTAGAAGATGGATTTTATAAGGAGGGAAGTAAACAATGCAGAAGAAACCAACACAGGTTTTCGGAAAAATAAATACAAGTCTGTATTTTGTTTTGTCATACTGCCGGTATCATTTTTTATTAAAATGAATCAAAAGGGGTGGAATATCAGCATGTCAAAACAAATTCAGGAGGGAGAAATATCGTTATTACTTTGGATTACTTTTTCTTTCAATTCTTCTTTAAAAGCTGCGACTCTGT
>DAORHY010000236.1:0-5836 GCA_035438225.1 Bacteroidia bacterium | reverse complement strand
GGCGTAGCATTCATTGTACTGTAAAAAGTTGCACAAAGGTCTATACAGGGGTTGGCGTTTGAGGGGATGGCAAGAGGAGAAAAGTAGTCATCATTAATAGGAGCGATCGCATTCACGGGAACGGGAGTATAAGTTCCCGGGCTGATCCTGATCAGTGAATTGCACTCAGGGACAAAATTCATGGAATTGGAAGCTGTTCCTCCAAACGACTCGGAGTTTGCCGATTGTTGGCAAAACAATTCTCCCGCTTGCAGCACCGGACTCATGTACATGGCATTGATACCGGTGGAATAGCTGTAATTCACGGTTGAAGTGCCATTAAATCCTTCCATTGTACCGTAAACAAATTCAATTTCGTTCGTTCCTTCGTGCAGGCGGATCTGGAAATTCAGATTCGGTCCTGTATTCTGGTAAGTTTCCATTCCTATCCATTCGACGGTCAGTGTTCTGGATCCTGCCGCACCACTGGTCTGATAGCGTATACAGGTGGAAAGTCCAGCATAGGAATTCGGATTCCCCTGGCAGACCAGGTCTTCATAAAACGGAGCAAGTACAAGGGGGGAAGCAGAGGTTCCGCTGGCGCTGATATTCGAGTTCAGGTAATTGTATGGAGTGCCACTGCCGCCTCCGGATGCAGCTGTGGTGGTATTCAGGGTGATGAATCCGTTCGTTGAAACGAGAAAGTTTGTAAACGTTGCACCCTGGTATCCGAAACCGAAACCAATCGGAACAGCGGTACTCAGGTTGTCATCGGTATTTGTTCCGTTCTTCCAGGAAGCCACGGCAGTTCCTGAGCTACTGATTGAATTGAAAGCAATTCCCGTCTGCCGTGCAACCGTCATGTTGAGGAGTGTACCAGTTTGAAACTGATTGATTGCACACCCTGTGGCAGGACCGACGACATTCCGCGGAACCACCGAGTAATAATAAGTCGTATTCCAGGCCAACAATCCCGGTGCGTAGGTGAGTCCGCCCTGGTTGGATGAAACCAAAGGCAAGGAAGCCGGATTTGTGCCGAAGTAAACATCATAACCACCCGGACTGCCACCGCCATTTTCCCAGCTGATTAAATTGAAATCAGGGGATAAACCTGTTGCACCGTTCGCCGGATACTGATTAATGGCGCAATTTGGAGGCAGGGTAGGGACAGGAGGAGTGAATTTGAAATTCCTTCCTGCGGCAACAGCTGCAGTATTGTTGTTGATTTCGGATACGCTTTTAGTACTTGAAGCGGCATTGATACAAAAGAAATCGCCCGGACCGGTAGCCATTCCGATGGTATAGCCCCCGGTGAGGGAGTTGGCAGTAAATCCGCTCCCGTATACAAACTGAACCATTTTTGTATTTTCAAAAAGCCAGACCTGGAATTTAACATTGGCAGCTCCGCTGATGTTCTTTGGAACGGTCAGGTTCCATTCCACAGTCAATTTCCGATTCGGTGAAACGCCGGTGGATTTAAAATGAACGATTCCGTTTGTGCCGGTGCTGAGGTCATCCCAGTACGGACAAATCTTCGGAAAATCACCTGCACCTGTTAACTGGTTGCTTCCTGAATTTGAAACAACAGTACTTCCAAGTCGCATCAGGCCGTTGCTGTTTACAGAAAACTGGGTATAAGTAGCGCCTGGGAATGGAAATGGGAATCCGATATTCTGAACCGTCGAAGCGAAGTCATCATTTCCGGAAAAGATGAGAAGTGAAGTGCCACTTGTCATATCGTCCAGTGGAGGTGCTCCGGTTGTGCTCAGTGTGTAATTATTCACTTGCGCCATCAACTGTGAAGAACCCGTCAATAAGGCCAGTACACAGGTAAACAGTAGTGCGTATCGCAGGTAATATTTATTCATTTCAATTCGATAATTAATATGAACTTAACAGTACACCTTCACCAGAATAATCTCCGGAAAAAAATTTTACAAAGTGAAAAGTTAAAGGGAACCGGAAAATAACCTGACCGCAAGGTTAATTCAAGGGTAGAACTTAAATTAATACCTGTAACAAATGTAATAAAATTTGATGCCGATTCCAAGCATTGATAGATTAATATTATTTTAAATAAAATCTTTTGGAAGGCCGGTTTTTCATGTTTTCGAAGGCTCAGGATTTCATTGTTGATGGAATTAGTGGTTTCTGCTCAATGGATGACGTATTCGTTTTACCTTTGCGCCCGCCGGCAGTAATTATGAACAGGTACTGGTGTTCACGATTCATTCATTCTTCATGAGTGTCGGCCTGACTTATAAATTATCGCTGTGTGATGACCTCTGTTTTTAATAAAGTGCCTTTGGAATTTGAAAAGACGCACGCTTTTGATTCCCTTCCTGTAGATTACATTTCCCGGAAAAAACATCTTGAAAAATTGTATGGTTTTTTTCCATCCATGGATGAACTTAAAGCGCATACAAAATCACGAAATCAAACACCGGAACTTCGTCAGATGCTTGTGCAGGTGTTGAGAGAACAATACGCTGAGTCGGGGATCACCGCAGACGGTTTGCTGGCGAAGAATCTCGATGCCCTTTCCAGGCATGGAACGTATACCGTGACTACCGGACATCAGCTGAATTTATTCACGGGCCCGCTTTATTTTATTTATAAAATTCTCACGACGGTTAAACTTGCAGCAATGCTTCGTGCTGAAGGAATAAATGTAGTTCCTGTATATTGGATGGCAACCGAGGATCACGACATGGAAGAAATCCGTCATGCCAGCATTTTCGGTCAAAAATTCGAATGGGAAACTTCCTGGAACGGTGCTGCAGGAAAAGCGGGAACTGAAGGAATTTCTGACGTTGTAGAAGCGCTTCAACAAAAACTTGGCGATATGTTAGGATCGGATGGCCTGATTGACATGATTTCTGCTGCTTATAAAGGTTCGGCCAGTCTTGCGGATGCAACCCGGAAATTAGTTCATGAATTGTTCGGGAGCTCCGGCCTCATTATTCTTGATTCCGCCGATGACCGTTTAAAGAGAGAATTTCTTCCTGTGATCCTGGATGATTTACAGCATCATTCTGCTGAACGGTTTGTCACTGCAACCATTCAACAGCTGGAAACAAACTATCGGGCACAGGTTCACCCACGGACGATCAATCTCTTTTATCTGACACAGGATAAGCGGGAAAGAATTGTAAGGGAAGGAGATGTGTTTCACCTGGCAACTATCGGCAAAAAATGGACGCTTTCCGAAATCCTGGAAGAAGCAAGAAACTTTCCAGGCCGTTTCAGTCCGAATGTTGTCCTGCGCCCTTTGTACCAGGAAATACTGTTGCCCAACCTTGCCATGATTGGCGGGCCCTCGGAAATTGCTTACTGGCTGGAATACAAATCAATGTTTGATCATTTCAACGTTCCGTTTCCAGCCCTGGTCCTTCGTTCCTGTATGCTGCTTGTGGATGCTGCCTCACGTGATCGTCTGATAAAATTCGGATTGACCGAAGATCTGATTTTCGAGTCTTCGGATGAATGGATAAAACATTATCTAAAAAGCAATCCCGAACTTTCATTTTCGATAGAGGATCGTCTTCAATTAATGGAACAGGAATTTACCAGCCTGTCAGAAGAAGTATCCCGGATCGATGTGACCCTGAAAGGAAGTGTAGAGGCCGAAAGACAAAAGGTCCGAAATGCCTTGAAATCAATTGAAGAAAAAGTGTTGCGGGCCAGAAAAAAGAAAAATGAAAACGAAGTCGGTCAACTGGTTAAATTAAAAGAAAAACTTTTTCCCGGTGGCGGTCTCCAGGAAAGGACTGAAAATTTCATTCCTTTTTATCTCCGGTATGGTGATGCGTTTTTCAATGAATTGTTGCATCATATTAATCCTTTTGAGCAGAAATTTCTGATCCTCACTGAAAAGCCCGCACAAGGATAATCAAACAGGGAAGAATAAAGGATAGTTCAATACACGATTTCCAGAACATTCATAAAAAGCAGCATTACGCCGATTGCGATGGCAAGCCGGACGTGCCGCACAGTTTTATACCAGCGTGTGCGCCGGATCATTTTTTCCGTGACACCCAGTGACAGGCCAGTGGTGCAAAACAACAAAACAATCCACTGGGAACCGATTCCGGTTATTTCACGTGGCACCCAGGTATAAAACATATAGAGACGTTCCGGATTGTTGTCATTTGCCAGGTAGCACACGCCCCATATGAACCAATACAGGATTACCGGCAATTGAAAAATCAATCCAAGGTAAGCAAGATCGAACGATCGCTTCAGGCTGATTGTGTTCATATGAAATTTAAGAATCAGGGACGCAGGAGAATACCAATGAGAACAGTCATTTTCCTTCTCTCTAAACAAATATAAGAAATATATAATATACCAGCCAATAAAAAAAGCAGCCCTGGGCTGCTTTCAAAAAAAATGCGAACGTGAATTTTATTCAACCAGAACTTTTCCGGCGCTAACAATGCGTTCCCGATTCAAAATCCGCCAGTAGTACATTCCTGTTGGCAATCCTTCTTTCCGGAAAGGAACAGAAGTGCTTCCTGAGAAATTCCGGATGGCTTGTCTGCGGACAATATTTCCGAGAATATCATAAACAGCCAATTCAAGATCAGTGAAGGATTGTGCGGAATTTGAGCTTAAGACAAGATTGGATTCGGATTTAACAGGGTTGGGGTAAACGGCAGACCGGATTGCATCTGCGTCCAGGCTGTGTATGCCGGTTGCCAGCCAGATTTCTTCGATGGGTGTTGCAGCAGCGCTTGCCCCGGCATACGGCAATCCAAACATATCTTCCAGAGTTCTCAAGTGATCGTAGTGGTGATAACCGTTCAACAGGTAATTTCCGGGCTGGACCATGGGACCGACAAAAATAGTCGGGATCCTGTTTTGATACAGGTTGTTGTCTTCGTCAAAAGTGAGTATGAATAAACTGTTGTGGGTCATTGCCCAGTTCACATAAGCTTCGAGGTGATTGCGTACCCAATCGTCACCAACTATGATACGGGCAGGATCACTGCCGTTGTGCATATCATTGTCCTGGTTTGGAACTACGAAACTCAAATCCGGCAGTTGATTGAAATCCGTTGGGAACATTGTCATGGGCATGTTGCAACTGGCAGGAATCTGGTTGGTTCCCGTACCTTGCCAGTTCACCCAGGGATTGTGTTTGCGCGCGTAGGCACCAGCACTGGCAACATTCGAACCAACCCCCGGAAGATCTTCCGAATATCCGCCAAATGTGAATCCTTCAGCGATCAATGAAGCGCCAAGGTTTGGGGCTGTCCAGGGAGTTCCGTTTGGAACTGCATCAGTGGTTACACCCTGGTTTTCGCCGGAGAAAAGCATGATGTAATTGGGCTGACTGGGGTGGGTGAGGGCATAGAATTCAATCATATTTGCCCCCATTGCAGCAAGCTGATCGATATAAGGTGCATTACCGGAGCCCACTATTTGTGGATAGCCATGATTCTCGAGCACGCAAATCACCACTTTGTTCGGCTTTGGGATGACAGCGCAGGTTGAATTGTGGAAAGAATAAATAAAAAAAAGAAACAAAAAAATATTTTGTTTCTGCAGTAAGGCCCTGATGAAAGTGAGGAGGCTATTTTTCATTGTATCTATTTATAGTGAAGGCTGGAGTTCACTAAATTGTTTTAATCCTTTTGAAAGAAACCGACCTATTTTGAATTTAGAATGAGTTTCAGTGAATAATAGTACTGACCCATTTAATCTTAATCTAGTATACAGATTTAATTTATTTTTGTTCACCTGTTGAGATGAATTAATCATAGCTCATATAATGAAAGCAATCCAGATTTTATTCAATCATCGAAACAACACATATTTTACATTCTTCTTTTACTTTCGCAATTTATGTAAT
>DAORHY010000235.1:0-5841 GCA_035438225.1 Bacteroidia bacterium | reverse complement strand
GCTCTTTTTATTCCAGGAAAACACACCAGAAATCTCATCCATACGGTATGCAGCCGTATCCAGAAGTTGATTTTTCCGGTCCAGGATATAGAAGGAGCGGGGCACAAGGCTGAGGGTATCAATTTGTATCGTGTCTGCTGAGATGGAAAGCAAACGGCTGCGCAAATTGCTTTGTGATTGCGCACCAGCATGAGCGGTCAAAAAAAGTACAACGGAAAACAATAAAAATTTCCGCATCACAGGGAAAGAAATGGGATGAATGAATGTGTAAATGTAATGGATTCGCAAGGTTCAGGGCAGGCATACAAATCAAGATATTAACGAAAAAAATCAGTTTGTATTCTGACTTCACTCTCCGGAATCCTGTTTTTCTTTAGTTTCGCACTGCCATGAAAAGAATTATCTCCTACAATGTAAACGGTATCCGTTCAGCGATGAGCAAAGGATTACCGGAGTGGATCCGGTCCGTACAACCGGATATTTTGTGTATCCAGGAACTGAAAGCTCAACAGGAGCAGGTGGATGTTTCCTTCTTCGAATCGGAAGGGTATCAGCATTATTGGTTTCCTGCAGAGAAGAAAGGGTACAGCGGGGTTGCGATTTTTACACGCATCCAACCGACACACATTGAATATGGCAGCGGCATACCGGAATCGGATTCAGAAGGCCGCGTCATCAGAGCTGATTTCGGTGATGTTTCGGTGATGAGTATTTATGCTCCTTCCGGTTCCAGCGGGGAAGAACGCCAGGATTTTAAAATGAAGTGGCTTGCTTCCTTCGGACCCTATATCCATAAACTTCGAAAGAAACGTCCCAACCTGATCCTCGCCGGAGACTTTAATATCTGTCACAAAGCGATTGATATCCATAACCCCGTGAGCAATGCCAACAGCTCCGGATTTTTGCCGGAAGAGAGAGCCTGGGTGGATAATTTTCTGAAACAGGACATGGTCGATACCTTCCGTCATTTCAATCAGGATCCGCATCAATACACGTGGTGGAGTTTCAGGGCCAATGCAAGGAACAAGAATCTTGGATGGCGGATCGATTATCAGTTTGCGACCAATTCGCTCCGCGACAGTCTTGTGCGGTCAGTACTGCTGTCGGAAGCAAAACACAGCGACCATTGCCCGGTACTTCTGGAAGTGGATTTTTAAAATTGGTTTTATTCCTGAAAATTTATGCTGATGCAGCCGGAACGAAAACGGTAGTCCCGGGACGGAGGTGCTTGTTGCAGCGCAAAAAAAAACCACACCGGTTTCCCGGTGTGGTAAAAAAAAAGATGTTTTTATTTATTTGATGCCTAAGCGGGCTTTTACAAGAGGCATGATGTTGTCGCCTTCCTGTGCAAAAATTACGCTGCCAAGACTGGTATCAAAAATGTAGGAGTACGCTTTTTCTTTTGCAATGTCTTTGATCGCATCTTCAGCTTTCTTCAGGATGGGTCCGTACAATTCCTCTTTCTTTTTCTGGATGGATTCCTGTGCGGTTTGCTGGAAATCCTGGATACGGTTACCAAGATCGGTGAGTTCTTTTTCTTTGGTGGTCCGAATTGCATCCGGCATGGAATCTACTTTGGATTGATATGCCTGCAGTTTTGTCTGGTACTCAAGAGTCATTCCTTTGAGTTGAGAATCCAGAGATTCGCCAAATTTTTTCAAGGTACTGTCGGCTTGTTTTGTTTGCGGCATCATCTGGATCAATTGTCCGGAGTCGATGTGTCCGAATTTAAGAGTTTGTGCAAAGGCTGATATTCCGGTAAGAAGAACGGCAATAGTAGCAAGCACCAGCGATTTTTTCATCATGTCAGGGTTGAATATAAGTGTAGGAATTATTTCTTGGGTTCATCGGTTTTTGAAGGCGTACGGTCCGGATTGGCAGGAGCACTGGTGTCTCCGGATTTGCCGGCACCGGCACCACTTTCTTTTTTTGCTGGTTTGAATCCCAATGCAAGGAGGATATCATCGCTTTTATCGTATTTGGGATTCGCATACAACATGATCAGGTCACCGGATTTATCAAAGATCACCGCGTAGCTCTGATCGGTTGCCAGTTTTTTAACGGCATTGTAAATTTTATCCTGGATGGGCTTTACCATTTCCTGCTTCTTTTTAAACAAGTCTCCTTCGTAGCCGAAGCGTTGTTTTTGCAGGTCCTTCACGTCCTTTTCCTTCTGTGTAATTTCGTCCTGACGGCGTTTTTTCATTTCTTCCGTCAACAATACCTGTTCGGCCTGGTAGGCTTTGTACAATTTGTCAATGATGGCATATTTGTCTTCAATTTCTTTTTGCCATTGAATCGATAAATTGTCAAGTTGCTGCTGCGCATTCTTGTAATCCGGAATGTTGTCGAGAATGTACTGTGTATTTACATACGCATATTTCTGTGCCTGCGTGGTAAAAGCTGAGAGGCACAGGAAGGCTGCAAGAACAGCGAAGAGAGTACGGGATGAGAAGGCCTTTTTCATGGCGGTTTCCTTTTTCTTTAAGGGTTGCAAATGTATGAATTTAAAATTGTTGACCAATCGAGAAGTGGAATTGTGCACCGCTTGCATTCGGATCATTTTTAATCTTGTCGAAGCCGTATCCCCAATCCAGTCCGAGGAGTCCAAAGACAGGAAGGAAGATGCGGATACCACCACCGAGAGAACGTTTTGCACTGAAGGGATTGAATTCGTTGAATTTTAACCAGGAGTTTCCGCCTTCCGCAAATCCCAGGATGTAAATGGTTGCTGAGGGATTCAGCGAGAGTGGGTAACGAAGCTCCAGTGTATATTTGTCAAAGATTGTGCCACCAATGGTGTTGTTGTAAATGTTCCGCGGGCTGAGGGAATTGTTTTCGTACCCGCGCAGGGCGATAATTTCTCTGCCGTCCAGTGCGTATCCGGACAAGCCGTCACCGCCCAGGTAGAATCGTTCGAATGGAGATGCTCCGACATCACGGTTGTACAAGCCGAGAAATCCGTATTGAATTTTTGTATGCAGTACGAGATTGCCGGCAATGCGGGTAAACCAAAGGGAAGAGAATTTCCATTTGTGATATTCAATGAACTTGTATTTTTCATTGTCAGAAGCTGTCTTGAAATCTTTCTTGCTGAACAGTGAATAGGGCGGAGTGAATTGAGCCGTCAGGGAAAGCTGTGAGCCGCTCCGGGGATAAATGGGTGCGTCAATGGAGTTTCTGGAAATGGTTTCCTGAAAACTCAGGTTGTTCGCTACTCCGTCGCTGAACAGGAAAGTACTGCCATAATTATTCAGGACATAATATTGATAATTGATCTCGTGATAGATGGAGAAAAAGTCATCCGGTTTTTTCAATCGCTTGCCAAGACCAACGGAAGCTCCGGAAATAGTAATCGACTGCCTTGCGGGATTTTCTTTTGTATAGCCATTCGACTGAACCGAATGAAAAACAGAAACACTGAACGAGTTCGGTTTCTTTCCGCCAAGATAGGGTTCTGTAAAGGAGACGTTGTACGATTGATAGTATTTCCCGTTCGTTTGTCCGCGCAAACTCAGGCGTTGTCCGTCGCCGGAAGGAAGCGGACGCCAGGAACCTTTTTTGAATGTATTCCGGGCAGAGAAATTATTGAATGAAAGTCCGAGTGTCCCGACAAGCTGGTTCGCTCCGTAACCGCCGGATAATTCGAGCTGGTCGGAAGGTTTTTCTTCAACTGTGTATTCGATGTCTACGGTTCCGTCGGCAGGATTGGGTTTCGGATTCACCCCAAGTTTTTCCTGGTCAAAATATCCCAGCTGGGCGAGTTCGCGCTGGGTGCGGATGATATCGGTGCGGCTGAACAGCTGGCCGGGCTTGGTGCGGATTTCCCGCATGATCACGCGGTCATTTGTTTTTGTGTTTCCGGTGACAGTGACTTTGTTGATCCGTGCCTGCTTTCCTTCGTAAATACGCATTTCAAGATCGATGCTGTCCGACTCAACATTGATTTCAACTGGCGTGACGGAAAAGAAAAGATACCCGTCGTCCATGTAGAGGGAGCTTACGTCCCTGCTGTTCTGACTCATAAACAATCGCTGGTCGAGGACGCTCTGGTCGTAGATGTCACCTTTTTTAATGCCGAGGATAGCGTTGAGTTCTTGTGCCGTATGCTTGGTATTCCCGGCCCAGGTGATGTTCCGGAAAAAATACTGATGGCCTTCATCTACTTTGATCTGAATATCGAGGGAGCGGTGATCGTGGGCATACACACTGTCAAAAACGACAGC
This sequence comes from Bacteroidia bacterium, assembly GCA_035438225.1. Lineage (GTDB taxonomy): Bacteria > Bacteroidota > Bacteroidia > AKYH767-A > 2013-40CM-41-45 > JADKJP01. Next base: position 1,615 of record DAORHY010000235.1, on the reverse strand, counting down.
AGCATCGCGGTATCCGCGGTCAGCATATTTTGCAATCAGCTTGGTTTTGTCTTCCTGGAATTTATCGTCAAGAAATTTCGAGGAGGTAAATATTTTATACCACCTTTTTTCCTTGGTGTCCTTCATGGCACGTTTCAATTTGCCATCCGTGAAAGCGGTGTTTCCGTCGATGTAAATCCGGTGTATCCGCACTTTGCTTTTTTTGTCAACAACGATTTCCAGGATTTCCCGGTTCGTAAATGTTGAGTCTTTGATTTCGTTGATGGCTACGGTTGCATTCAGAAATCCTTTGTCGATATAAAAGTTTTTCACGGTATTGCGGGTAGCCGCAATGACATTCTCAGTCACAACCTTATCGCGTTCCAGTTTAATTTTTTCGCGGATTTTATCAGCTTCCGATTTGCTCACGCCTTTGAAAGAAAATTTTGACAGGCGTGGCCTTTCTTCCAGCCGCAATTCAAGAAAGATGGTTTGTCCCTGGGTACGCGAAGCGATTACTTTCACGTCGGAAAACAGGCCCTGCTTCCAGAGGTTGGTGATGGCTTTGGTGGTTTTATCGCCGGGAACATCAATCGTATCTCCGACCACCAGGCCGGAGAGGTTGATCAGCACTCCTTCATCAAGGTATTGGGTGCCGGTCACAAGCACTCCCCCGATCACGAATCGTTTGGGGTTTCCGTAATCAATAAAAAGGCTGTCTCCGCCCACCTGAATCTGTGCATGAACAGATTGAATGGAAATGAAAAGGAGGACAGTAAAAAGAAATCGTTTTATCATCAGGTAGTGGAGGTGTCATTTGGGTAATTGTTCGCTTACCAGGCCAAAGCGGCGTTCGCGGTTCTGGTAATCGATCAGGGCTTCATAGAAATCTTCTTTGCCGAATTCCGGCCAGAGTTTATCGGTAAAATAAAGTTCGGAATAGGCGATTTGCCAGAGGAGAAAATTACTGATCCGGTGTTCGCCGCTTGTGCGGATGAGCAATTCCGGATCCGGGATTCCTGCAGTACTCAATTTGGAGGCAATCATTTGTTCGTTGATAGCATCCGCGGATAGTTTACCTTCCTCTACTTGTTTCGCAAGCAAATGCATCGCATGCGTCAACTCCCATTTGGCACTGTAACTCAAAGCAAGAACGAGTGACATCCTGGTGTTGCCGGCAGTCTCCTGTATCGCTTCCTGTAATTCGCGGTGACAACCGGCAGGAAGGGAATCAAGGTCGCCGATGGCAAGCAATCGAATATTGTTTTTGTGCAGGGTTTCTTTCTCCTGGTTGATGGTGTGAATGAGCAACTCCATCAATGCATCCACTTCTTCTCTCGGGCGGTTCCAGTTTTCAGTTGAAAAGGCATAGAGCGTAAGGTATTTAATTCCAATTTCAGCCGCAGCTTCGGTCGTGTCGCGAACAGCTTTCACGCCATTCTGATGGCCAAAAACTCTGAGCTGACCTTGTTTCTGTGCCCAGCGTCCATTGCCATCCATGATGACGGCAATGTGCAACGGAAGTTTCTCTGGAATTATTTTGTCTTTGAGGCTCATTCGCCAATTTTGAAAAGCGGCGCAAGTTAATTAAAATAGGGAAAATGAGCGGTGAATTCCGTTGAATTCGAAAAGATAA
>DAORHY010000234.1:0-5852 GCA_035438225.1 Bacteroidia bacterium | reverse complement strand
AACCTTGAGCATGTCGACAACCGTTGCCTTGTCAGGATTTTCGCTGATGAAATCATCAAGAAAATTTTTTCGGATCTCATCCAGCTGATGCACATCCAGAGCTTTGTAATCTGCATTCAGCAAGGTTTTGAAAGGCATGAAAGCCGAGGCGCTGAACCTCAATTCCGCTCCCTGCTGATCAAGCAGCGAAAGCAATTGTTGTTTTTTCTCCGTGGTCCAGTAACTGTTCCATTTGTTGAGACGCACCTGTTGCAGCGAATCCGAAATCAGCAGCGATGAAACACCAGAGAATTTCTTCACCACACCATGCTCCTGCAATTTGTTGATCCTGCCCACGACTTTTTCGTTCTCGGCAAGCGCGTGGTTGAGATCCTTTCCTTCCGTGACGAGATAAACCGATTGCAGCGCGAAAGCATTCAATCGATTAAACTCCGCTTCCGCTTCACGAAGAGAATCCGACATGTAATTCATCTTCATCATATCGGCTTCGAAGCCTACGTTCTTAGCAGTATATCCAAAAACAATCGTGAGTAATACGATACACAAAACCAGAATCCTGTTGTGGTGCAGACCAAAGGAACTCACCTTATCGATCCAGCTGTGCTTGGGTTCTTTGTAAACGGTATCTTTTTTCGAGACGACAAGATGAGGCAGAAATATAAGTGTAAACAAAGAAGCACCGATCAGACTAAAAGCCGTGAACAATCCCAGATCCCGGAGCATTTCCGATTTCACAAACTGCAGACAAAGAAATCCGCCTATCGTCGTGAAACTTCCTACTGTCAACGGCATCGCCAGATCATGCAGTACTTCGCGAATATCGCGGCGGTGACGGTAGTGATTGAAAAGATGCAGCGAATAGTTCACTGCGATCCCGAAGACCACCGATCCGGTCCCAAGCGCGATGACAGAAATTTCTCCTTTCAAAAAATAAATACAGGAAAGCGAAAACAAAGCCCCGAATGCAACCGGAAGCAATACCAGCAATGGCGCACGTTTCTTGCGGAAATAGATTCCGATAAAAAGAATCAGAAAAACAACAGTGACACCCTGTGTGAAAATTGAATCACGCCGCAGTTGTGTCGCATTACCTCCCGATACTGCGGATGCTCCGAAATACCTTGCCCGGACTCTTCCTCCGCTCTCGCTGCTCAATTCCGTAATGATAGAATTGACACCACTGATGAGCGGAGCATTCATCTTTGTATTCGCGGGAGGATATTTTGGTGTGACAAAAAGCACCAATGTTTTGTGATCCTTTGTAACAATACAATTGTCGTAAAGCTCAAAATTTTCATCCACCTGCAAAGCCTGAAGCTTCTTCATCGCGGGAACGGTGATACCAACAGGATCATGACTGATGATGTCCTTCAACACCATTCCGGCAGGAGAAGTCAGCGTGCGAAAATCCTGCTCGAGCGTAGAACGAAGCGCTGCAGGCTGAATGATACTGTCGAAATGCAGATAATCTCTTTCTTCCAGAAAAACCGGAAGATGATCACGAATAGTCTGGAACATGTCCAGCACCAGTTGATCATCGATACGAAATGTGATCTTTTTGATAAACGGCTGTAACTGCGCTTCCATCGCGCTGTTCAGTCGCGTGGCGAATGCAACCAGACTGTCGGGATCAGGCGCGGCGTTGGTGTCAGTAAGCGAAACCGAGATCGCGAGTTTGTCGAGGAATTTCGAATTCTGGAAAACCTCGTTTAGCTTTTCGATTTTTTTGTCTTTGGGAAGCGCTTTGGAAATATCCTCTTCGAGATGAATGCGTGAAGCAAAAAATGCAGCGCCACCAAGGATGAGCAGCAATGTCGCGAAATATATTGCGCGTTGCCTCTCAAAGAAATTATACAGAGCGATAAAAATCTTTCCCATGAAATTCTATCCGGCCAGGTGAGTGCTACGTTTAAAAATTTTGATGAGAAGATAAGAAAGTATTCCCAAAACAGCGGCGGCGACAACAGCCAGCAGGATACTTCCCACAATGTATTGTTCTCCGTGAAGTTTGATGGAATCAAGCGTAATGTCGGATGTGAAGGCCATATCCACGGCTCTTTCGCCGAGAACGAAATGTCCCATTTTATAACTCAGGAAAATGATCACGGGAATCATCGGCGGGATGCTGATGTTGGCGGCGACGATCACTATGGCTTTGTTCAGACGAAAAAGTATCGCGAGAAAAATCGCGCACACCAGCTGAAAGCCCCAGATGGGAATAATCCCCATGAAAACTCCGAAGGCGACAGACATGGCTTTGAGTCCTGTACTCTGGTGCGGACTGTGCACATGTTCATCAAAGAATGTTTTTACTTTTTGTTTGTCGAACAGACCGCGGATAAAATCTCTGGGTTTGATATAAAGAAAAGCGGCAATCACCAGGAAAGTATTGAGCACGCTGATGCGTGAGAAATCCTGAAAGGGCCGGAAATGTGTGACACGTTTTTCAGCAGGAGGATAATACACATCGATACCCACAAAATGTATCGCGATTCCTTTCCATGCTGAGCGCACGAGGACTTCTATTTCAAACTCATATTTTTTTGTGAACCAGCGGATGTCTTTGAGCAATTGCACAGGATATAATCTGTAACCACTTTGTGTATCCGGCGCATTGATTCCCGTTTCCACACGAAACCAGAAATTAGAAAACTTATGTCCAAAGCTGCTTTTCCCCGGCACATCCGTTTGCTGCATGTTGCGCGCGCCAATGATGATCGCATCCGGACGCTTTTCAATCTCATCAAGAAAAGTCGGTAAATCCTTTACGCGATGTTGTCCGTCAGAATCCAGTGTGATCACATAGCGATAACCCGCATCCACAGCCGCTTCAAAACCCTTTCGCAAAGCCCAGCCCTTGCCAACGTTCTGATGAAAATGAATACAGTTCAGCTCGCGGAAACCATCCAGCACCTCTCTCGTCCCGTCCGTCGACCCGTCATTCACCACGATAACATTCGGCGTAAAGTCCAGCACCTCCCGGATCACTCCTGCGAGTGAAGCGGCATTGTTATAAGTCGGGATCAACACACAAATTTTCAGTGCATCAAACCGCTCCCGATATAGACTTGAATTCGACATAATCAGTGTACCACTCCTGACCCAGCTCAGGTTCAGTCAATTCCCGCAAAATTGCATCTATCTGTTTTCCAAACAAATACAAACGCCAAAAGGAGTCTTCCAACCCCGGAAACCAAAACCAATAAGCCAGATCTGAGCATTAAAGATACGCCAAATTCACAAACCTCGAAACGCCCCAACTTTGCGCCCTCGTGGTAAATCTCTGTGCCGATGGCACGAAAACATTTAGGAGCGAAAGCACCCGCTCCGTAGCCCCCGCCCTTCCCGTCCTCCAGTCGTACCTCCTTTCGGCCGGGGCTAGGTTGCTGAGGGGTTAGAAAAAACTTATGGGTTCCTCCCCCCTATTTTAATTTTGGAAAGGGAATAAATTGGGATTAAATTGTACTGAGTAATTATTGAATATTTTTAAAATTTGAATTCAATACCTTTTACAGTCTATAAGATATTAATGGCTAATCACAAAAACATCAAAAGATATATTAATTGCGTAAAGCAATACCGATCCAAAATGTATACGCAATGGTTTCTTCTTTGTTATGACAAATCATTGACCTCTGCTGAGATAACTCTTGCAGGTGTGATCCTGAAAGCACGTTATTGGGAATTTCTTAAGACAAAAAATCTCAACGAACGCCAGAAACTTCTGCTCAATAAACTGCTTGACAATTTTGAAGGAAAACTAAATAGTTCAAAATGGGGAAAAATAGCAAAGTGCTCTCAGGATACTGCGCTGCGCGATATACAGAATCTCTTGGAGCAAGGTGTTCTTTCGAAAGAGGAAGGCGGAGGCAGAAGTACGAGTTATTTCTTGAATTCCTTGGGATGATAAACCTTTTGAAGTAAAAGGCAATCTAAATTTAAGAAGAACATTTGCATAAAGTGTGGATCAGCTGAGGCTTTAAAACAATCGAAAAACAAAAAATAAAATATTCGCCAATGGTTATTGATACATTAAAAACACTAGAAGTTATTGAGGCAATGGAAAATTTTATTTCAAGGAAACGGCCTTTGGAAGAAATCAGAAACAAAGTTGATTTATCATACAGAATTGAAAACCAAAGCATCATAATATTTGAAATTCGACCTGCATATAATAACCCGGACAAGAAACTTGAATTAGATGTCGCAAAAACAACTTTTGTAAAGGCTAAAAATCACTGGAAAATCTTTTGGATGAGAGCAGATTTGAAATGGCATCCGTATTCTCCAAATGAAATTGTGAAATCCGTAAATGAGTTTTGCGAACTTGTGGAGAAAGATGAGCATGGTTGTTTTTGGGGATGATACAAATTCGAAAACATTTTATTGTTTTTGATTGTCTGGCTTAATGATATTTTTCATATTTTAAATCTTCCCGCTGGGCCAAGTCTTTAACGCAGGCAAGTGTGAAAGCGGACTTGGACCTCAACCCTGTCTCAAAAAACACCCCGCTGGGCCAAGTCTTTAACGCAACCCCGTGCGCAGGCGGACTTGGCCCAATACCCTATCTCAAAGAACGCAATGCTGGCCGCATCCGGAAACCCGCTGGGCCAAGTCTTTAACGCAGGCAAGTGTGAAAGCGGACTTGGTCCTCAACCCTATCTCAAAAAACACCCCGCTGGGCCAAGTCTTTAACGCAACCCCGTGCGCAGGCGGACTTGGCCCAATACCCTATCTCAAAGAACGCAATGCTGGCCGCATCCGGAAACCCGCTGGGCCAAGTCTTTAACGCAAGCCCGTGTGCAGGCGGACTGGACCCTCTACAACATCTCAAAGTACACCAAGCCGGCCTCATCCGGAAATCCGAACTGCTGCGATTCAATTGAAACCGGCGGTTTATCTTCTGACGTTTTACCACTTATCTTATCTACAATACTTTCACTCCTCCGGAGTTTTTCGGGCGAATTGATAAAGGAGATGTGGGTGATCAATTCTTGCTCCGGAACAAATCGTTTCACAACATCCCGGCTATGCAGCATTCAGTGCCTCCATTAATTTAATTAGTACATGCTTCCAGGATATTTACTCCTAATCCATAAGTCGCAGGATTTAAATCTGAATCGAAACGCTCCTCCTGTTAGCATACTTCTCTATTTCGTTAAAGCTTCCCTTCAGAAACAAAAACTCTCTGGTCGCAGTAAGGGATTTTTATTCCTGTATAGCGACCAAAGAGTTTACAATCAAATTCCAGAATTTATTTATCTCACATCAGCGCTGCTTGTTTTTATAAATCGGATTCTTACAAAACTTCCCGTCGAAAATCGCGTCACTCAGGTAATCGAATTTTTGCATGTTGAGATGATCTGTGCCGTTGACAATCAGATGTTGTTTGTTAGCGGGCATCAGACGGAACTGGTGTCCGGGGACACCGGTGAAGGTCTGGAGTTCTATGGCACTGGCGTGAGATTGTACACCCGGCTGGGGTAAGGTATCCCGGGAATGAGGATTTTGGCAAATGGGCGTGGAGTCTTAGAACCCTTGAAAGGGCTAAAGATGTTCTTAAAAATTTTTAACCATCAATGGCAATTAGAAGTTCTAATATTTATTATTCCTTTTGAATTTTAAAATAAATGTAGACACCAAAATAAATGTTCATATGCTGTGCTTTTTGTTGTTTCCCATTTCTACCTCCAAGAGGATAAATGCTTTGATCGTAAATAGAAGATAAACCATATGAAGCACCAGCATTTAACCCAAAATCTAATTTTTCCAAATCAAAGATGTTCTGTTGAATGTCGGCTAATAAACCAAAATCCAATTCCCTAAATGAGTCAGAAATAAATCCATCTAAA
>DAORHY010000233.1:0-5865 GCA_035438225.1 Bacteroidia bacterium | reverse complement strand
ATTCCGCGCAGCGAATACACACATAGAAAATCACCCGGAGTGGATGATTGTTAAAGTGGTTCCTGTAATTCCCCCGGAATTGAGACCACTCGTTCCCCTGGATGGCGGCCGTTTCGCCACCTCTGACCTGAACGATCTTTACCGTCGTGTCATCATCAGAAATAACCGCTTGAAACGTCTGCTTGAAATCAAAGCGCCGGATGTTATTCTGCGCAATGAAAAGCGTATGTTGCAGGAAGCCGTCGATTCGCTTTTCGATAATTCACGCAAAGTGAATGCTGTAAAAACAGAATCGAACCGTGCATTGAAATCACTTTCAGATTCTTTGAAAGGTAAGCAAGGACGTTTCCGTCAAAACCTCCTTGGTAAACGTGTCGATTACTCTGCACGTTCGGTCATTGTCGTCGGTCCTGAAATGAAACTTCACGAGTGCGGCCTGCCAAAAGATATGGCTGCTGAACTGTTCAAACCGTTTATCATCCGCAAGATGATTGAGCGGGGAGTTGTAAAGACAGTAAAATCTGCAAAGAAAATTGTTGACAGGAAGGATCCAATTGTTTGGGATATCCTTGAAAATGTTCTCAAGGGCCATCCTGTACTCCTCAACCGTGCCCCGACACTTCACCGTTTGGGTATCCAGGCTTTCCAGCCAAAACTTATTGAAGGAAAAGCGATCCAGCTTCACCCCTTGGTTTGTACGGCGTTCAACGCTGACTTTGACGGTGACCAGATGGCTGTTCACGTTCCACTGGGACATGCAGCCGTGCTGGAAGCACAAATGCTGATGCTTGCTTCCCACAACATCCTTAACCCTGCCAACGGCGCACCAATTACCGTTCCTTCACAGGACATGGTACTTGGGCTCTATTACATCACCAAAGAGAAAAAGTCGGACGGGAAAGTGAAGGTAAAAGGGGAAGGAATGAAATTCTATTCTGCCGAAGAAGTCATCATTGCTTTCAACGAAGGCATTGTTGAGCTTCATGCCCCGATCCAGGTGAAAACAAATGTATTGACAGAGGACGGTGGTCTCAAAAATGAGATTATTAAAACAACTGTCGGCCGCGTATTGTTCAATCAGGTTGTACCGGAATCTGCAGGGTATATCAACCAGCTACTTACGAAAAAAGCACTCCGTGATATTATCGGAGAAGTATTGAAGAAATGCGGTGTTGCTCAAACAGCAAAGTTCCTCGATGATATCAAAGATCTCGGATTTAAAATGGCCTTCAAGGGAGGACTCTCATTCAATCTTGAAGACGTAAAAATCCCGGATGTAAAAACTGAGCTCATCGGAAAAGCAAATCTCGAAGTGGACGAAGTAATGAATAACTATAACATGGGATTCATTACTTACAATGAGCGATACAATCAGATCATTGATATCTGGACGCGTACCAGCTCACGTATTACTGAGACATTGATGAAGCAGTTGTCGACAGACAAACAGGGATTCAACTCCATTTACATGATGTTGGATTCCGGGGCACGTGGTTCCAAAGAACAGATTCGTCAGTTGGGAGGAATGCGCGGTTTGATGGCAAAACCTCAAAAGAGCGGCTCCACCGGCGGTGAAATTATCGAGAACCCGATCCTTTCCAACTTTAAGGAAGGTCTGTCGATCCTCGAATACTTCATCTCTACACACGGAGCACGTAAAGGTCTTGCCGATACAGCCTTGAAAACAGCGGATGCGGGTTACCTTACCCGTCGTTTGGTGGATGTAGCGCAGGATGTGATCATCACCGATGAAGACTGCGGTACACTGCGCGGACTTGCCGAGACCGCATTGAAGAACAATGAAGAAGTTGTTGAGTCGCTGTACGACAGGATTCTTGGACGTGTCTCCTTGCACACGATCTATCATCCCCTGACAGGTGAGGTGATTATTGAGTCAGGTAAAGAATTTACGGAAGAAATTGCCGCGCACATCGAAGAGTCACCGGTTGAAACCGTTGAAATCCGTTCGGTGCTGACTTGTGAGTCGGATCGTGGAGTGTGTGCAAAATGTTACGGTCGTAACCTGGCTACCGGCCGGATGGTTCAGAAGGGCGAAGCGGTTGGTGTGATTGCTGCTCAATCCATTGGAGAGCCTGGAACACAGCTTACACTTCGTACGTTCCACGTGGGTGGTGTGGCGCAAAAAGGCGCCAACGAGTCTGAACTGAAAGCGAAATATAGCGGAAAGCTGGAATTCGAAGAAGTGAAGACAGTTACTCACAAGGATGGAAATAAAACTCACGAACTGGTGATCGGACGTTCCGGTGAATTCAGAATTGTGGATACCAACACGGGTACAATTTTGACTACCTCTAACATTCCTTACGGCTCCAAGCTGTTTGTTAAAGCGGGAGACTTCGTTGAAAAAGGAACGGTTATTTGTGAGTGGGATCCATACAATGCGGTCATCCTTTCCGAATTCCCCGGTAAAATTGAATTCGAATCCATCGAAGAAGGAATCACCTTCCGCGAAGAATCGGACGAGCAAACCGGTTACAAAGAGAAAGTGATTATCGAGACGCGGGATAAAACAAAAAACCCGGCGATCCGGATTCTCGATGAGAAGAAAGAGGTTGTGAAAGGATATAACATCCCAGTGGGTGCGCATATCATGGTGAACAAAGGACAGAAAATTCAGTCTGGAGACATCCTGGTGAAGATCCCGCGTGCAACTGGTAAATCCGGTGATATCACCGGCGGACTTCCACGTGTGACGGAATTATTCGAAGCCCGGAACCCGAGTAACCCTGCTGTTGTTTCTGAAATTGATGGGATTGTTTCTTATGGTGGAATCAAACGCGGTAATCGTGAAATTGTCATCACTTCCCGTGATGGTGAAGTCAAGAAATATCTCGTTCCACTGTCTAAACACATCCTTGTTCAGGACAATGATTTCATCAAAGCAGGAGATGCACTTTCCGATGGAGCAATCACACCCAGTGATATTCTCTCGATCAAAGGTCCTGCAATGGTGCAGGAGTACCTTGTAAATGAGGTCCAGGAAGTGTACCGACTCCAGGGTGTAAAGATTAACGATAAGCACTTTGAAGTAATCGTCCGCCAGATGATGCGTAAAGTGGTCATCGAAGATCCGGGCGATACAGTGTTCCTTGAGCGTGAGTTTGTGGATCGTGTGGACTTCATGAAAGAGAATGATTCGATGATGGATAAAGTTGTTGTCCTTGATTCGGGAGATTCTACGGAAGTGAAAGCCGGACAAATCATTACTCTCCGTAAACTCAGAGAAGAGAACTCACTGTTGAAGCGTAAGGACCTGAAGCCCATCGATGCACGCGATGCCATTCCGGCAACTTCTTCACCGATATTGCAGGGGATTACACAAGCCTCATTGCATACGAAGAGCTGGATTTCGGCCGCTTCCTTCCAGGAAACTACGAAAGTCCTCAACGAAGCAGCTGTAAATGGAAAAGTGGATGACCTTCTCGGATTGAAGGAAAATGTGATCGTCGGCCACCTCATTCCTGCAGGTACCGGATTGCGTGAGTACGATCGTCTGATTGTCGGATCCCAGGAGGAATACGATCTCCTGATGGCATCCAAACAGGAAGAAGAAGTTTCAGCCCGTTAATCCATTTTATATATTCAAAAGGTCCCTTCGGAAGAAGGGACCTTTTTTATTTTGAACAAAGGAGGGGGGCAGATTAATGATTTTTTTACGACCTTTGATTTAAATCTTTATATCCTATATCCATGGACGATAATCAGAATCCTTCCAATCAACTTAATATCGAGCTGACTGAAGAAATTGCAGATGGAATATATTCTAACCTGGCAATCATCACGCACAGTAACTCAGAATTCGTGATTGACTTCGTGAAAGTGTTACCCGGTGTCCCGAAAGCAAAAGTGAAATCCAGAATTTTACTGACTCCGCAGCATGCAAAACGGCTTCTTGCTGCGATGCAGGACAACATCGCAAAGTATGAAGCTGTACATGGAGCAATTAAGCAAACGGAAGGGATAGGGATTCCAATGAATTTTGGCGGACCGGCAGCTCAGGCGTAAACATTTTCTTGAAGTATTTTAATGAACAGATATTCGGCTTTCGGAATTCTTCCGCATTAAAATATTTTTAAAATATCCACAATTACTTCCTTTTCGTTTTCAGGAATAGTGGATGCTAAGTACACCTAATTTACTTTCACCCGTGTGATAATTTCATCTGTCGACTCAATTTTTAATTCAAAAAACCGGCGTTTAAATAAAAAGCGATTTTTTCTGAGGATTAAGGACATATCCTTCTCATCCCACAGGACTACTTTATACCCCTTCTTTTCCGTTTCCGGGGAAGTTAGAATCCTGAAGACCTTGCGGGCCGGATAATATAAATACGTTGATTCCATAGGATCTGTCGCAGTTGAAAAAGGAGATCATTGGAAAAAGGTCTAGTACAAGTATACAAAAATTGGATTACTTAAAAGTGAATTTTCTCTTATTAAATTTAGAACTTCCTTCCATTCACCCGAAAAAATCAAACGTTTGGCTTTTTATTCGTTTTTCTCAATCTCCTGGGCAGATCCTCGATCAGATAATAATATGCCATGGAGGCTAATCCGGCCAGGAAAAAAAACATTGAAATCCCCCTGGTTCCGTCTTCAAAATAAAACTCTCCTATCATCCAGACCGAATTCGCACATATCCAAGAACATATTGCAAGGTTATGAAGAAGTTCCGTTTTGTCGAACCTGTTCTTCCAGGTAATGTACACTGCAAAGGCCAGAGTTGGTACAATCATGACAACTCCCATAATCTTTGAAAGACTCACCCAACAAAGGTCTTTCAGCAACCAAAGAAGGATGTGGAAATTTTCAATTTTTCTAATATCATGGATTGATTTCATGGCCCAAAATTAGAAAAATTGGCCACTTGAGTGTTTTCTTATTCTCAATTACAGGACTTACGAACCGAGAACCTGCAAGCTTCTTAATATTTTTTTAGGATGTCCTGCAGCAATTTAGGATCGTCTGGAGCAACCTTGCTCCTGTAACGGTGCACAAGGTTTCCGTTCTCATCAAGGAGGAATTTTTCGAAATTCCAGTTGATATCACCCGTGAAATCAGGGTTTTCCTTGCTGGTGAGCCATTTGAAAAGCGGACTTGTGTCATCCCCTTTCACAGAAATCTTCGCCATCACAGGGAAAGTGACTCCGTAATTTTTTTGGCAAAATAAAGATATCTCCTCATTGGTTCCCGGCTCTTGTCCTCCAAAGTTATTGGCTGGAAATGCTACTATGACCAGATGTTCTTTGTGTTCTTTATACAATTTTTCAAGGCCTTCGTATTGCCGGGTATAGCCGCATTCTGAGGCTGTATTTACTAACAGAATTTTCTTTCCCTTGAATTGCGAAAAGTCAAATTCTTTTCCATTAATATCACGAACGTGAAAGGAATAAAAATTTTGTGACTGAAGAGTGATCATGCCAATGAGCAGAATGAGGAGTTGCATGTTTTGTTTTTATTGTAACAAGCGTGGCAGTAAAATGTTTGCACTACTTGTTAATTATTAATCCAAAGCGCTGTGATTGTAAATGAGAAATCCGACCTGGAAGAGGAAGGAAAATGGATTTTTTCTATCATCGTAATAATTCAGGAAAGCTCCTACCGGTCCGAGTGGACTGTGGAAGACAGCGCCAAAAGAACCGATATAATATCTCCTGGAAAGGACCTCACCGTATTGGGTTTTTAAATCCGGAGTCCGGACAAGTTCCTGGTAAGGTTGGAAAACATATCCTTCCAGGCGCAGGTCAAGGTTGTTCGTAAGCATGACAACATTCCTCAAGCCGCCACCGGCAAAATTGTGTGCGTGAAAATTTGGAAGGAACAAAGTTTGTGTTTCCTGAACAGG
>DAORHY010000232.1:0-5955 GCA_035438225.1 Bacteroidia bacterium | reverse complement strand
AAACCCCTGGGCCAGATGCGGGCTTTTGTGTAATACTCATACACATTTACCCAGCCTTTTTCTTTTATCGGATGGGCGGTAACAATCCGCTGCCGCTCCGCCCAGAATTCAGAAAGTGCATAATTATCATCGTCCGTTTCCAGTATAATCTGCGCACCGTTGCGAATGGCCTGCAGGTAACCTATATTTTTCCGGCCATAATGCTTTTCAGGCAGTAGTTTTACAATTGACAGATCCAACTGTTTTTGCCTTACCAAACTGTAATAATCACAACCCTTCAACTGAAAATCAACAGGAGAAGCTTTGTCGCCGATAACATAAAAAGGAATACCGTTTTTTTTACATTGCGATGCATACGCATTCAACACCGGATGACCGGAATCTGCAATCGAGGTAATAACGAGGGCGGTATCCATGAAAAGGTCAAAGGGATTTGGCCCGGAAAACCAGACGCTGAACAAAATAATGCCAAAGCACGCGAATGGAATTCAGGATCGCTTTTTGAGACACACTTGGCGAAGGCGCCCTGTAATGAATCGGTACTTCGATGTACCGTTTTTTACGGAGCAGGTACCGCACCTCAGTCTGGTAAAAATGAGCCCTGGAAAGTAACGGATAATCGAGAATCTCCTGTACGACGGACTTATGAAAGCCCTGGAATCCAGAAGTCATGTCTTTCAATCGTGAACCCAAAAGAATATTGGAAAGAATCGTACCGGTTCGGGAAAGGAATATTCTCTTAAAGGACGACTGCCAGATTGAACCACCGTTCATAAAACGGCTACCGAATGCACATTCATTTCCCTCGTTGAGCACCCTGAGAAACATTGGAATTGCCCGTGGATCGTGTGATAATCCTGCATCCATTTCAATGACAAAATCATGATGGGGACAGGCTTCCCGGTAACCACGCATGTAAGCATCCACGACATTTTTGTTATCGGGAGCCCAGACGGTTACAAAACGGGAATCTTTATCGGACCAGGCCTGGCACAAGTCCCTGGTTTTGTCTTTTGAAACTTTGTCCACTACAAAGTACACTTTCCCGGACTGAAGAAAATCAAGAACCTGAGTCAGTGCTTCCACGAAGGGATAAAAATCCGGTTCTTCGTTTGCCATTGGAATGACTACTGCGAAATTGTAAGTTCGCAGATAGTATAAGTTCGGATGATTGCTGATTTTCTCCGTTCCGAATGATTCCATGAAGGGCAAGATACAAAGCGAAAGGGTTTCCGGCAAAGGGTTGGCACGGGGAATAACCTGTGCCAACCCTGAAAAATAGTTTAGGTGTTATTTCGTGGCAGCTGCATACAAACGTGCAACTTCATCCCAGTTGACCAGGTTCCACCAGGCTGCGATATAATCCGGGCGACGGTTCTGGTAGTGCAGGTAATAAGCATGTTCCCACACGTCAAGGCCCATAATGGGTGTACCCTTCACATCGGCAATATCCATCAGCGGGTTATCCTGATTGGGAGTGGAGCTGACAACAAGTTTTTTATCTGCGCCAACGGTTAACCATGCCCAACCGCTGCCAAAACGTGTAGCGCCTGCAGCATTGAATTTTGTCTTGAGTTCCTCGAAAGAGCCAAAAGCTGAATGAATGGCTTCAGCCAGTGCACCGGAAGGAGCGCCGCCGCCGCCTTTCTTCATCAAGGTCCAGAAAAGACTGTGATTGTAATGTCCGCCACCATTGTTTCGCACCGGCATTGGGAACTTAGAAATTTTTTTGCAAATTTCTTCAATGCTCATCGTCCCGGCATCTGTACCGGTGATCGCATTGTTTAGGTTGGTTACATAAGCCTGGTGATGCTTGGTATGATGGATTTCCATCGTGCGGGCATCGATATGGGGCTCGAGAGCATCGTATGCGTAGGTGAGTTTTGGGAGTTCGAATGACATAGTTTGTAGATTTAAAAAATTAACCGGGGTAAAGTTAGGGTTTTATTTTTGGGACAAAAAACCCTGAAGAATGCAAAATATTCAACGTTTATGCAGTTGCGGAATCAGGATTCCATTCAAGGTGCCCACCAGAAATCCGGCAATGATGTCCGATGGAAAATGTTTGCCGGCTTTGTAGCGCAGGAAACCTGTGGCAGCAGGAATTGCCGCAGCTCCTGCCCAAATCCAGGGATCCCTGCTGCGGTTCGGATGCGTCAGGGTGTACACCGTGGCAGTATACATTGTTGCGGTAGCAGTCAGTGCTGTATGTCCCGAAAAAAAAGAAGCTGTGGCATCTGCTTTCCGTTTTTCAGAAACCGGAGCTGACGAATTGTAAACAAAAGGCCGCTTCCGTTTCACCAGGCCTTTGACCAGTTGCATTTCGGCAGCAGTCAACAGTATCGTTTCAAGTGCCATGACAGAAACAGTCAGCGAACCCTTGCGAAATTCACTTCCGCAATACAATGTAGCAGGAGCAAGGATGCCGGCCACCAGCAGGCCATCGCTCCAGTGTGCGGCCTGAACACTGTACTGGTAAGCCGCAGAACGGTCGAATTTATTAACTGAATAAATATTCACCCGAGCAATTTCTTCTTCGCTCAAAGAACTTTTGTTTCTGTAAACAAGATTGCTTCCAATCGTAAAGCCAATCAGCCCTCCGCCGGTTATATAGTCTTCCGGAGAATGTAAGCGAAACGGAGTCTGGGCATATAGAAATGTCCTGCCCGGAAGAAATAGCAGAAAAAACAGCGATACAAAAAGTAATTTCGGCATGGTTCCGGCGGATGATCGGAAGAGAAAATAAAATTGTCAGTTGCCCTTGACTGCAACCTGTTGCTTTCCGACCATGTCAACCGCTTTTCTCAGTGCAACATCAAGGGTATGGACGACGGGATAAAAGCCGTCATTTTTCCAGATTTGACGTGCAATTAAGGCCTTAATCTGTACACGAATGATTCCGCCGGAAAGTCTGATCCCTTTTTCATCACGGGGAACCCCGCTGGTTTCGGCAAAAGCAATAAACTGCTGAAAAACCTGATCGTTTGCAGTGAAGGAGGAATTGAAGTCTTCGAACGTTTTAAACTTTTCGAAAGCGGGCCGGTTTTTATCCAGGTAATTGTAGGCAAATTGGTTAATCAAACCTCTGCTGTTGACATCACTATAATATGTAGAACTTCCGGTAGTATCCATCGCAACGAATTCATCGGGCATAATTCCACCGCCACCGTAAACAATTTTACCTCCCGGAGTTGTGTATTTCAGCGAATCTGTAAAATGGATGCTGTCGGAAGAAAGCAGCTCTCCTTTTTTCAGCCTGTCATACAATTCATTTTCATAATTTTCATACCCGCCGGTGTACGATTTCTGTATACATCTTCCGGTAGGCGTATAGTAGCGTGCGATGGTCAGGCGGATCGCTGAGCCGTCCGGGAATTCGCTCTGCTCCTGCACCAGTCCTTTCCCGAAGGATCTTCTGCCGACCACGGTTGCACGGTCCCAATCCTGAAGCGCTCCTGCGACGATTTCACTGGCAGAAGCACTCCCTTCGTCAACCATTACAACCAATGCTCCTTTTTCAAAAAAGCCTCTTTCTGTTGCGAAGAAAGACTCTTTGGGGCGGGACCGTCCTTGCGTGTACACAACAAGTTTTTTATCCGGTAGAAATTCATCCGCAAGCTGAATGGCTGTTTTCAGATAGCCTCCGGGGTTTCCACGAAGGTCCAGGATGAGGTTTTTCATTCCTTTTTCCTTCAGCTTCATAAATCCGTCAAGATACTCTTCGTATGTTCTTTCTGCGAAATGGCTGACTTTTATATACCCTGTTTCTTTGTTCAGCATATAAGACACATCTACACTGTAGATCGGTATTTTTCCACGTGTGATGACGTAATCTCTTGTTTGTCCGTTGGTTTTTCGGAAAACAGTAACCTTCACTTTGGTGCCGCTGGGTCCGCGCAACGATTGCATTACCTGGGAACTGGTAATGTTAATGTGCGCAACATTTTTCCCATCGACTTTGATGATCCGGTCGCCTGCCTGAATGCCAAGCTGCTCTGAAGGTCCGCCTGCAACAGCTGACACAACCATGATCGTATCTTCCTGGATGTGGAACTCCACCCCTATGCCGTCAAAATTACCTTCGAGCGGTTCATTCATGGCCTGTAGCTCGTCCGACGGAATATAGGCAGAATGCGGATCAAGCTGGTGGAGCATGTCTTCAATCGTAGTTTCCACCAACATTTTCTGGTTGACGGTATCCACATATTCATTGTTGATGTAATTGATCACATCATTCAGCTTGTTAAATTGCCCGGTTCGGAAGCTAAAGAAAGAACGATTGTTTTTAAACGGTTCGTTCAGGCGCATGCCCACATAGATACCAAAAGCAAGCAATGCGGCGAAGACAAGGGGAAGCCAGAGTTTTATTTTATTCACGGAAGAGGTTAATGTGCTGAAGAGACGTGACCGGGAGCTGTTTCTTTTAACTCCAATTGCAGGAAAATGTTTTCCCGGCAGCGGAAGAAAGTGCAGTATTAAGAAGAATTAACTTCTTTTTCCAGGGTTACTGAATTTATACTGATTCAGGAAGGGAATAATGAAGGACTTCCACACCGAAACGACGTAGAAAGTCAACACCTTCATCACTTATGATCCCTTTATAGTTAGCATACGATTCGAGGTATAATACTTTTTTTATTCCCATTGTAAAGATAATCCGGGCACAAGCCAGACAGGGAGAAAGGGTTACATAAAGTGTGGAACCGTCCATGGGCACCCCGTTTTTGGAGGCATAAAGAATGGCATTTTGCTCTGCATGAAGGGCGAGAGAACAACTCCCTTTGCTGTCGCGCGGACAACCTGCTTCCGGCCATTCCTGATCGCAGTTGTGTGTGCCGGCCGGAGGGCCATTGTATCCGAGGGAAACGATGCGTGTATCTTTGGTGAGAACGGCACCCACTTTGATCTTCACGCAATGTGATTTGTTCGCCAGGTTTTTGGCGAGCCCCATATAAATTTCGTCGAAGGTCGGGCTGTGCATAGAATTTACGAAGACAAAGATACAAGAAAGTGTGTCATTCCTTCCTACCTGCAGTCCGGCTATTGGATTTTCAAGTGAAAAACATCTCAAAGAATAAGATCAGTTGGTGTCACGGACAATCCTGATCAGGTGATGGATTCTGCCTCCGGCCATCCGGTGGTCAGGGCAGATTGTCTGGTAAAAATCATCAGTAAACGGAAAATAATTGATCCGAAGCAAATAAAGCAACGGAATGCATTGATTCTGACCTTACAACAACACATCCGGCAACAAGCCCTCACAAGCAAACACTTTGAAATACGGCTTTCATTATTATTTTTGCATCAAATCTCTATCCATGAAAAAGGTACTCTTTCCTATTGCCCTGACCGGCCTGTTATTCTTTTTTTCCTGCAGCAGTGAAACAAAAAAGGCCGAGTCGGAATCCGGGCAAATGCCGGATTCAACAACAGTAGTGGAAGATTCCGCAACAAAAAAGGCGAAAGAAATCCTGGACTTCAAGTTTTTCTATACCATCGCAAATTTACCATCACCAATGGAGATGATCAATGCAATTTATCAGAATGAAGTACCTTTCAACAAGGAAATGCTGAATTCCCCTGCCAATGAAGAGAAATACAATACTGCATACAAAAAAGCAATCAATTACGGCATTTACGGAATAGACATGGCTTATGCAGCCTTCTACGGTCAGAATCAGGATTTACTTGAATATTATTCCACAACACGGAAGCTTTCAGAAAAGCTCAACGTCCAGGAAACCTTTGACACATTTACGCAACGTTTCCGGGAGAATGCCGATAACAAAGACTCCCTGGTCTCCATGATCGACCGTGCTTATGCTGAAACTGACGCCTACCTCCGTAGCAATCACCGGCTGGAAGTTGCAGCGCACGTGCTGGCAGGAAGCATTATGGAAGTTCAGTTCCTCAGTATCGAACTGATGAAAAACCAGGACCAATCTGCTGCAAATG
>DAORHY010000231.1:0-5971 GCA_035438225.1 Bacteroidia bacterium | reverse complement strand
ATTGTGTTACGATCACCAACGGAGCAGGAGAGCAGTTTACCTGCTGTTACACACTCACTGATGTCACATTTACCCCGCCGGTTGTCAATTTTAATTTTACCAATTGTGGAAACATCGTGAACGCAATCATTACGGAGACCGGCTGTTCCCAATACACGTATCATTGGGAAAATAACAGCACGGAACTGTTCCGTGAAAACCTGACTGCATGCGATTCACTCACATTCACTATTGTCGGATGCGACGGCTCCCAGACGCATTATGGGTTCAGGGTGCCGCAAGTACTTGCCTCCCTGACGCCGGTGAATTGTGCTACGGGATACGGAGCAATCTGTGTTTCTGTAGAATGTTTCCGCTGTGGACCGTATACCTACAGCTGGTCTCCCTCCATGCCATGGCAGGACAATGGTTCAGCCTGTTTCAATGCACAGCCGGGTCATTATACGCTTTGTATTACAAATTCGTGCGGAGATGTTATTTGTTGCAATTTCTACCTGCCGCCGGTGTTAACAGCTTCAGTGAATTTCC
Organism: Bacteroidia bacterium; assembly: GCA_035438225.1. Classification (GTDB taxonomy): domain Bacteria; phylum Bacteroidota; class Bacteroidia; order AKYH767-A; family 2013-40CM-41-45; genus JADKJP01. The sequence goes on along the minus strand of DAORHY010000231.1, from coordinate 5,443 downwards.
ATGCTGTTGGCGCCTGCATCGGCATGAGCAACGGTTCTGCTCAGGGATTTGCATCCGGTGGCACACCGCCATATTCGTATAGCTGGAGCAACGGAGCAACTACCCATGCAATCAGCGGACTTGCAGCGGGAAGTTACACGCTTACAGTTACCGATGCCAACGGTTGTGTAAGCGTTGGAACAGTGATTGTACCGGTGAGAAGGTGCGGAAAATGGATTGATATCCATGTTCTGATCGATGGATATTATCAGAACCCTGGCTTCACCCCAATGGATAATTTCGGTTCCGGAGGCTGTTTGCATATTGCCGGTGTTTCCGGAAATGCGGACGATGTCGACACAGTTAAAGTTACCTTGGTAGAACCATTGACAATGCTTCCGGTTGAAACATCATTTGGAATATTGCAAACCAACGGCAGTTTGACTGTAATTTTTGAAGACACAACTCTGGATGGTCACAGTTACTACCTGAAGCTGAACCACAGGAATTCTATTGAAACCTGGAGTTCCGTTCCGGTTTCTATGACGGATCCTGTCCAGTATGATTTCACGAATTCTTCGTCAAGCGCATATGGAAATAACCTGCGTGACCTGGGGAATGGCAAATTCGCTATCTGGAGCGGAGATGTAAATCAGGACGGCTTCGTAGAATCAACAGACTACAGTATGGTTGAAAATGACAGTCAGTTATTCCTTTATGGATATTATGTGACTGATATCACGGGGGATGTCTTTGTTGAATCATCGGATTACAGTCTGATCGAAAATAATTCACAGTTGTTCCTTATTGCTACTCAGCCATAGTCCGGGCAATGAGGTCGTGTATTTTAATATAAAATAGAATGAAAGAGAAAGCAATGAAATGAAATGAAATAGTATAAATAGAATTCACCAACCTCCCATGGTTCATTGAGAAAGCCTGCCGACAAGTGTCGGCAGGCTTTTCTTGTTGCATTGGACACACGAAGATGAAAAAAAGAGTAAAAACAGCAAAATTGAAGTACAAAGCAGGTCCGGGTTTATCACTTTTTCCTGTTGATTATTTAATGTTCAAAAGGATTTAAATTAAATTTTACCTTTCTATATTTCAGGCAAATAATCATCACAAACCCACTATGAAATCCAGGCTAATTGTCATTTTCACATTCTCCATCGCAGGTATCCTGACTTTCTATTCCTGCAGTAAAGACGATTCCACGGAGCCTACAGGAAGTGGCGGTACGCAGTCCAATCCTGAGCGGGATACTGCTTTGAATGATTATACAACCAACTACCTGGGTAGCGCAGTCAGTTCAACCGGCTGGACCGGAAGCACAGCTGCCTGCAATGCAGGGGCAGTTTCACAAGCGACACACGATGCCGTGATAAAGCGGATTAATTATTTCAGAAGAATGGTGGGATTGAACGATCATTGTACACTGGATTCTACACTGTTTTCACAAGAGCAGGAAACAGCACTGATCATGTCTGCCAACAATGCTTTAAATCATAATCCTCCCAACACCTGGTTGTGCTGGACACAGGCAGCTGCTGACGGAGCCGGATCCAGCAACCTTGCACTCGGCAGTCATTCTTCCGGAGCCATTACTGCATTCATCAATGATTTTGGTGCAGGAAATCAGGTGGTTGGACACAGGCGCTGGATTCTGCATTCCCGCAAACAGACGTTTAGTTATGGTTCTACGAACAATGCCATGGCTTTGCATGTTTTCAGAAGCGATACAAATAGCATTGTCCCGGACTATATTGCTTACCCGCCCAAAGGTTATGTACCGCAGACCTTGGTATTTGGCCGTTGGTCATTTGGAATTCCTTCTGCTGATTTTTCAGCTGCCACAGTAACAATGACCGGACCATCGGGAAATGTTCCGCTCACAGTTGTTTCCAGATCTGACAATGGATATGGTGACAATACACTTGTCTGGGAACCTGCCGGTATTAATGTGTCAGGTACAAGTGATGTGAATTATACAGTTTCGGTTTCCGGTATCTCGGGAGCTGCATTGTCCTCTTATGCTTATACTGTAACTATTTTTAAGCCCTGACTTTTCCGGAATGGAAAGACTTTCACTTAGTTTTTTATCAGAATAATTTTTCCGCAACCTTGTTTCGTTTCTTCAGCTTCATGTGAAGAGTCGTTTCAAATCCCGGGCGAGAGTGCATGTGTCGGGTTGTATTCATAGCATTCGTTTGCAGAATTGGATTGATCCCCGTTGAGATAATTTTAAGTACCCTGCAACAGTGCGAGGCACATGGAAATCCGGATTATTCGTATCTTCCAATTGAATTAAAAGGAACCGGATCGGAATGCATAACTATTTTCGAAAAGTATTGGTTTACAGTTTACCCCTTGGCATCATTTTTTTAATGTCGGTGAAAGGAGAGCCTCAATTTTCTTCAACTGCTGCTGTTTTTAAAACAGAAATGGCAAAGACTGAATTACTCAGACAAAAGGACAGCCTGAATATTTCTCTGAACCAAATTCAGAAACTGATTGCACTTCAGGCTATAGTCGATTCTGCTGAATTACGTTTCAGTTGGAGAAAATGCAGAGAATATTACAGGACGCTTTCACCCTTTATGAATTATTTGAATCCTGAACTGGCATTAAAACTGAACGGTCCTCCCGTTGCCCTACCTGAAGAAGAAGATGAAGTTGCGGCCTTTCTTCAACCACACGGCCTGCAGGTTATTGAAGAAAAACTATTTCCGGACACAGGGCCGATGGATAAAGATTTGATAATGTCTGAACTTGGGAAATGCCTTGTTGGATTGGATGAGTTCGAAAAAACGGTGGAGGATGTTTCATTGACAGAGGCCGAATTTTACCAGGCCATTGGTATTGAAATACTCCGTTATTTTACGATGGTGGTGACAGAAATTGAGACGCCGAAAAGTAAACTGGCTTTTTATGAAGGGGCTTACTTTTTTCGCTGGCTTCCTCAGTTTATTGTTGCATGTTACCCCGGTTCTGATCCGGATGATTTAAAGGTACCGGAAGACTTTGGTTTAGTTTGCAGTATCTGCTCGGATTTTTTGGAGCAGCAGCAAGCGAAACCTGATGTGGATTATTTCACATTATATTCTGACTACTATATTCCTTTAAGTGAAAAATTTTCAAGAATATTTTACCAGCGCTGTCCTGATTTTCCATTTGCGACGGGTCCGGTAAATTTCCTCGCACGTTCTGTTTTTGATCCGGGCGCTTTTAATGTCGGGTATTTTCTGTCGGGAGGAAGGATGAAACCCGATGCAATGCGGGCAGATCTGGGTAGACTTTTATTTTTTGATCCGGCCTTATCGGCCAATGACCAGCGAAGCTGTGCGTCCTGTCATCAGCCGGGGAAGGCTTTTACAGACGGTTTACCGAAAAGCCTTGGTTCCCGGCACGGACAGCAGTTGTTGCGAAATGCTCCCACACTGATCAATGCGGTTCTTCAGCGGAAATTATTTCACGATGGCAGAGCATTCACTTTTGAAAACCAGGCCAGCGAGGTTTTGAATAACCCGGATGAAATGCAGTCGGATTTTTCTGTAGTCCCTGATAAAATAAAAAAATCTTCCGGTTACATCCGGCTTTTTAAACGGGCATTCTCCGGAACGGATGACACAATCATTAGCAATGGTTCTATCTTAAAAGCGATCGCTGCGTATGAAGAAACACTTGTTGCCATGAATTCGAGATTTGATAAAGCCATACGCGGTGAACCCGATGTCCTGAGCCTGGATGAAAAATCCGGATTTAATTTATTTATGGGAAAAGCCGAATGCGGTACTTGCCATTTTGTTCCGCTGTTCAATGGCACTGCGCCACCGGAATACATCGAATCGGAATTGGAAGTTTTAGGGGTACCCGGCACTGCAGATACACTCAATCCTGTTCCGGACAATGACTTCGGGAGGGAACGGATTATTCCGATGCCGGAGTTTCGCAGAGCCTTCAAAACGCCTACAGTTCGCAATGTTGAAATTACCGCACCTTACATGCACAATGGAATTTACACTACGTTGACAGAGGTCATTGATTTCTATAACCGCGGTGGAGGGGAAGGTATGGGTCTCGATATTCCGAATCAGACATTGTCATCTCATTCCCTGAATCTGAATGAAGAGGAGAAGGGGAAACTCCGGAAATTTTTAGCTTCACTAACGGATACAACAGGTTGTACGGAATATCCAAAGTTGTTGCCGGCTTTTGATCTGTCGAAGGATAAAAATGAACGAATTGTGGGCGAACCATTTTGACAATATTATAAAAATGGAACCCGATTTCGGAGTACCGAAAGTCATTCTCAAATGGATGGTTGCTATGCTTCACTCTGACCCTGACCGTCAATTTTGCCATTCAGAGTATGAATATTAATTTTGTAAATATTTTTAATAAAACAGCAGAATGAAAACGAAATTGAAGCTGCATTTGATGGTGATGTATACTGTGTTGGTATCGTATTTATCAATTCAGGACGTGAAGGCCCAGGCATTTGTAGAAGGAAATAACAGTATTAATGTTGGTTATGGATTTGGTACGGTAGTGGGTACTTTATTCAATTCATACAAAGATTACAATGAATATTCTTTTTCAACTCTTGGTCCTTTGTTCTTGAAATATGAACATGCTGTAAATGATAAAATCGGAATTGGACTCAACGTAGCCTACGCAAAATGGGAATTGTCCTATCGTTATAATGGATACAGCAATCAGGAGTTCACGGAAAAAGATTCATATACAACTTACAGTATTCTTGGCAGATTCAATCTTCATTTTGGCCACATGGATAAGTTTGATCCGTATTGGGGATTTGGATTGGGTTTCAGGAATGCAAATCTGAAATTCAGCAGTTCAGATCCGAATGGACCAAAGGATACTGACATTTCAAATCCAATTCCTATCCCGCTTGGCTTTGAAACAACAATCGGCGCCCGTTATTATTTCTCCGATAACTTTGGTATTTATGCGGAAGCCGGATTTGCAAAGGCTGTCACCCAGGCCGGGTTGACATTCCGGTTCTGATTTAACTGAAAATTAAAAAGCGCGGTTCCGAATGGTTGCCGCGCTTTTTTTTAAAATAATGTATTGGTGGCTGTGGTAAAACCAGTTTTTCATTCATTACTATTGAGTCACGATAAATTTTTTGATAATGCAGGAAGCATTCTGGTTGATGGAAATGGAATATGCACCCGGACTGAAAGTTGTCAATGGAATGTGAACTGTTTGTTTGGGGTCGCCTGTTGATTGAAGCGTTCTGTTCAACATGGTTTTTCCATTCGCATCACTGATTTGAATTTGATATGCATTTACTGCTTGGGTGTTCAATTGAATAGTCAATTCATTCCTTGCAGGATTCGGACTGATGGTTATTGAAAGTGTGTTGTTTATTGTATTGATTCCCGCCGGATCTTCTGCTACCGTTATGGAATCGCAATCCGTACAGCCATTGGCATCG
>DAORHY010000230.1:0-5981 GCA_035438225.1 Bacteroidia bacterium | reverse complement strand
ATTGTAAATAAATTTATTTATCCGGCCGGGCTCCATTGCATCATCAGCCGCTGAAGCTTGTTTGAAGATGTTGTGAAATGACTATTCTGAACTCTGATCAAAGCTGTGAATCATTCCATTCAACACCACAGTTTTGATCAGACTCTGGCCGAAATAATAGGGAAGAAAAGCATACGAAGGAATCGGAGGAGTGATGAATAAATTTGCTTTCTTTCCTTTCGCAATACTTCCCAGCGTTTCGCTCAGTCCGATTGCTGCGGCTGAATTAAGTGTTGCAGCATTAATGGCTTCTTCAGGACTCATTTTATAAAGGATACAAGCCAGTGAAACCATTTGGTTCATATTGCCGCTTGGGCAACTGCCCGGATTAAAATCAGATGATAGGGCTACAGGCAATCCTGCCCGGATCATTTCTCTTGCAGGAGGGTTCCGGAGGCCAAGAAACAGCTGGGCTCCCGGCAACAAAACAGGAATAGTATTTGAATCCTTCAACAAACGAAGGTCGTTCTCACTTGCAAACTCCAGGTGATCCACGCTGATGGCCCCGCATTGAACTCCCGCTTCGATTCCACCGCTGTGGCTCAATTGTTCAGCATGAATTTTAGGCTGCATACCATTTAGTTTGGCTGCTTCCATTATCCGGATAGTTTCTTCTTTCGAAAAATAATTGCGTTCACAAAAAACATCACAAAAATCCGCAAGCCCTTCATTTTGAATCCGGGGCATGAGTTCACTGATAAGCAAATCGATATAAGCGGATTTATTGTTTTTATATTCTTCAGGTACAGCATGGGCACCCAGGAATGTGGATTTGATATCAATGGGAGAAATTTCTTTCAACCTGCGGATCACACGAAGCATTTTCAATTCGCTCTCCACACTCAAGCCATACCCGCTTTTAATTTCTACAGCTCCGGTACCGAGTCGGATGATTTCATCCAGCCTGAGCAGTGCACTTTCCAGTAGTTCCTCTTCCGATGCGGATTGAAGGCGTTTGGCGGAATTTAAAATTCCACCGCCTCTTGCTGCAATTTCTTCGTAGCTGAGTCCGTTTATCCTGCCTACAAATTCACCTTCCCGGCTGCCGGCATAGACCATGTGCGTATGAGCATCCACCCAGGAAGGGAAAACCATTCCATTGCCCGCATCCAATTCGTCGATATCCGGGGAAATGTTTCTGATGGTTGCCTGTACCTGCGGACTATAGGTCCCGAAATCGTGGATCAGGCCTTCTTTAATCCAGATATAAGCGTTATCCACGCAATTTAAAACAGACATTTCTTCGCCCCTGCGGAGAAGAACAGGCGTTTGTTCGGTATGAACAAGTTTACAGATATTGTAGATGATCAGACTCAAGAAGAATTCAATAGATTCGCGTTCGAAATTAATAATAATACCATCATCTCTTCACCTGTATATTTTGATCTTATCATCATCGGTTCCGGACCGGCTGGTACCGCTTGTGCCCTGGCCTTGAAAAACAGCGGATTAAAAATAGCCATGATCGATAAATCCGTTTTTCCGCGAGATAAAGTTTGCGGGGATGCCATTGGCGGACGGGTAAAAAATGTCCTCAAAAAAATTGATCCGGAGCTTTTAACAGAATGGGAAGCCTTTTCAGAAAAAAATATTTCAAAAGGTTGGAAACTTGTGGCTCCGAACGGAAAAGAAGTCTCGGTCTGTTTCATCAATTACGGGTACGTTGCAACCCGGATGCATTTTGATTACTTTCTTTTCAGTCAGCTTAAAAAGTTCCCGGACATCCGGACATTTGAAGGGGAACGTGTGCGGTCCCTTAACAATACAGGCGAACATATTAGCGTACAAACGGATTCCGGGAAAATCCTTCAGGCAAAAATGATTATCGGTTGCGATGGAGCACATTCCGTTGTTGCCAGACAATTGGCAGGATTTAAAGTCAACCTGAATGACTACTCCGGAGCAGTCAGGGCTTATTTCGAAAATGTTGCCGGTATTTCTGATCCCAACCTGATTGAAATTTATCTTCTTGAAAATTATTTGCCCGGTTATTTCTGGATTTTTCCGCTGAGCACTTCCACGGCAAATGTTGGTTTTGGCATGTTATCATCCGATATCCGCAAGCGAAAAATTGATCTGAAAGAAGCATTGAAAAATATTATCCGGACATCTCCGCAACTGAAACCCCGTTTTGAAAACGCAATAATGACCGGAGATATTGAAGGATTTGGGTTGCCACTCGGGGGAAGAAAGCGACCGATTTCAGGCGACCGATTCCTTTTGTGTGGGGATGCAGCATCGCTGATCGATCCTTTGAACGGAGAAGGCATTGGAAATGCAATGCTTAGCGGAATCATTGCCGCAGAACAGATTGAACACGCTTTTGCAAGCCAGAATTTTAGTGCCCAACAACTTGGGGCTTACGATCGTGTAGTGTATGCAAGATTATATTCCGAGCTCAGGAAAAAATGGTGGATGCAGAAAATTTTCAACCGCCCCTGGCTGATCAATGTATTGGTCAACCTGGGTGGCACTTTCCCGAAGGTAAAAGACTGGATCGGCAGGAAGCTCTGATACAGTGCGGATTGTCTCCTGAATAGGATCCGGATCAGTGCTATAAATCAACATTTACACGTTCATTTCTAAGTGTCAGAGGGGATATCTTAAGAGTCCTTTTGTCTAACTTTACACCATGGCAGGAAATTCATTTGGAACATTATTCAAACTGACCACTTTTGGTGAATCACATGGAACAGCAATCGGCGGAATTATTGACGGCTGCCCTGCCGGACTCCACCTGGATTTTGAAAAGCTCCGGAAAGAGATGGCACGTCGTAAACCCGGTCAATCGGATGTGAGTTCTCCCCGGAAGGAAAACGATGAGTTCGAAATTTTATCCGGAATATTTGAAGGCAAAACCCTGGGAACTCCCATAGCCTTCATGATCCGTAACCAGGATTACAAACCGTCAGACTATGAGGTTGTAAAATCAGCATTTCGACCGTCGCATGCGGATTTTACATACCATGTTAAATATGGCCACAGGGACTACCGCGGTGGCGGCCGTGCTTCTGCAAGGGAAACAGCAGCAAGGGTTTTCGCGGGCGCCGTGGCAAAGCAGGTCCTTGATCATTCAAACATTCGCATTGTTGCCTATGTTTCTCAGGTTGGGCCGCACCAACTATCCATTCCTTATGCACAGCTTGATCTGAGTAAAATAGAATCTTCGCCGGTTCGTTGTCCTGATGAAAAAGTTTCAGGAGAAATGACGGCATATATTCATACACTGAAAACAGAAGGAGACACAACAGGAGGAATCATTTTTTGTGTGATTCAAAATATTCCGGCCGGCTTGGGCGAGCCGGTTTTTGATAAATTCCAGGCTGATCTTGCCAAAGCATGTATGAGCATCAATGCGGCTCACGGATTTGAATACGGAAGCGGATTTGCTGCCGCAATCATGAAAGGTTCCGAACACAACGATGTTTTTGAACAGTCTGCAGGAGAAGTTACGACTTCAAGCAATCATTCAGGAGGTATCCAGGGGGGTATTACAAATGGCATGGATGTTTTTTTTCGGATTGCATTTAAACCTGTTTCAACGATATTGATGCCACAGCAAACAATTAATGATTCCGGAGAGAACATTACCCTGGAAATGAAAGGCAGGCATGATCCCTGTGTGGTTCCGAGAGCTGTTCCAATCGTTGAAGCCATGGCGGCAATGGTTACCCTGGATCATCTCATGCGCAACAATTCAATCAAAATCGAAGACTTCATTTCTACAAAATAATTTTAAGTATATTTTTTAAAAAAATTCCATTACCTCAAAATCATCTTCAATGAAAAAAGTACTCAAATGGATCGGAATCTTCTTCCTTGTTTTCATCCTCTTTTTGATATCAGCTCCTTTTCTTTTTAAAGGGAGGATTGTCTCAAAGATTAAAGAAGAAGCGAATAAAAGTATCAATGCCAGAGTTGATTTTGGGGAGTTTGATCTCTCTTTGATCCGAAGCTTCCCCAATTTCTCTCTCCGGCTGAATGAACTGAAAATTATCAACCTCGAACCTTTTGCGGGTGACACACTGATCTATACAAAACAATTGGATGTCACCGTTGATCTGATGAGTGTGATAAAAGGCGGTGAAATTGAAATTTTATCTGTTGGACTTGCCGCTCCTGTTTTGAACCTGCTTGTCAATAAAGAAGGCAAAGCAAACTGGGATATTGCCAAACCTTCAACCGGACCGGAAGCGGCATCTGAACCTTCTGCATTTAAAGCCAGCCTCAAGCATTATTCAATTACGGATGGCAAAATCACCTACGACGATAAAAGTCTGGACTTCTATTTGCTGCTGGACCATGTAAACCACCAGGGGAAAGGAGATTTTACGCAGGACTTATTTGTACTCTCGACGCACACCGATGCGACAAAGGTTGACCTGTCCTACGAACGCATGAAATATATTTCCGGGGCTGCTGCCACGATTGAGGCGGATATTGATATGGATATGAAGAATTTCAAATTTACATTTAAGGATAATAAAATTCACCTCAATGAACTGGACCTGGGTGTCAATGGCTATGTGTCCATGCCGGATACCAATATTGACATGGACTTGAAATTTGCGGCTGCACAATCGGAATTTAAAAATTTCATTTCCATGATCCCTGCTGTGTATTCACCGGAATTTAAAGACTTGAAATCCTCCGGTAAAATGTCTTTCACAGGATTTATCAAAGGCCGCTACAATGCTGTGTCCATGCCGGGTTTCGGTTTGACACTGAATATTGACAACGGAATGTTTCAATATCCTGCTCTGCCTGCAGCAGTAAAAAATGTTTTTGTGAACCTGAACATCACGAATCCGGATGGTTTGCCGGATCATACCCTTATCAATCTTTCAAAATTGCATGTGGAAATGGCCGGCGATCCGTTTGATGCCAAACTGATTTTGAAAACACCTGTCAGCGATCCTGACCTGGATGCATTTGTGAAAGGCAAGATCATTCTCGACAATATCGGTAAACTTGTTCCCCTCGAAAAAGGGACATCGCTCACGGGAACAATCCTTGCAGATTTAACAGCGAAAGGAAAAATGTCCGCAGTTGAGAAAAAGCAGTTTGACAAATTCTATGCATCCGGAAATCTTGGTGTAACGGGGATGCGTTATTCAGCAGCCGGTATGGAGCAACCTTTACTTCTCAATGTGCTTCAGCTTGCTTTCAATCCTCAGATTGTTTCCATGACAGCATTGAATGCAAAAATCGGCAAGAGTGATTTTGCAGCAACCGGATCACTCGAGAACTTCCTTCCGTATGTATTGAAGGGAGAAACCATCCGGGGCAACCTGAAACTCAATTCATCAGCGATTGATCTGAATGACATGATGGGAACAGAAGCAACCACAACAGCATCACCGCCGGATACGGCAAAAATGGCTGTGATTGAAATTCCCGGGAATATTGATTTCACATTGAATGCTGGAATAGGAACCTTGACATACCAGAATTTTGCAATGAAAAATGTGAACGGCACCATTGTCATCAGGGATAAAGCAATTCGCATGAATGATGTTATGCTGCAAATGATGGACGGCAGTCTCAGGTTGAACGGCGGGTATTCGTCAGCGGATCCGAAAAAACCTGGCATCGATTTCGTTTTGGGTGTGAAAGACTGGGATATCCAGAAAACTGTGAACACATTTTCAACTGTTGAAAAAATGGCGCCAATTGCTAAAAACACAAGCGGGAAATTCTCTGTTGACATGACTGTTGCCGGTTTGCTGGATCAGCAGATGAGCCCGGTGATCAATTCATTAAACGGAGCAGGGAAATTGAATACTTCAAAAATTGTGGTTCAGAATTTTCCGGCTTTCAATAAAGTAGCGGATGCCCTGAAGATGCCCTCCTGGAAAAAACTGGATATTCCTTCCATGAATCCATCCTTTAAATTTGTAAACGGAAGAGTATACGTAGATCCATTTGATGTCAGCATGAAC
>DAORHY010000229.1:0-5987 GCA_035438225.1 Bacteroidia bacterium | reverse complement strand
GTAGTTTATGATGAAGAAGTAATTGGTATGAAATTGCCCTTGTATGATTGGCTTCACCTGCACCACGAAGATTTTACCGGACAATACGGGCGCTTCTACGCTGCTTACAGAAATGCCCCCTGGTACCAGGAAGATGTACGCTTACAGGAAGCCAGTGCCAAAAAATTGGGCTTTAATAAGGTATCACAGATGAAACTGGCGGTGGCTGAGAAGATCCGTGATTTTGTCGTTGGCGGTGGATATCTTTTTGCCATGTGTTCTGCTACGGATAGCTATGACATCGCTCTGGATGCTGCAGGAATTGATATATGCGAAAGTATGTTTGATGGTGATCCTGCTGACCCTGCCATGAATACCAAGATTGATTATTCAAAAGGATTTGCTTTCCGGAATTACAAGCTCAGCACGAACCCTTACGAATACGAATTCAGTGAAATCGACAACCAGCCACCGGCAAGAAATTTACCGCGTACAGAGGATTTCTTCACTCTCTTTGACTTCTCAGCCAAATGGGATCCGGTGCCTACGATGCTTTGCCAGGACCACGAACAGGTGATCAAAGGATTCATGGGACAAACAACAGCCTTTAAAAAGAAATACATCAAACCAGAGGTGCTTGTTATGGGTGAAACCAAAGCCCAGGATGAAGCCCGCTACATTCACGGTGATTTCGGCAAAGGCACCTGGACCTTCTACGGCGGCCACGATCCCGAAGACTACCAACACCAGGTTGGCGATCCACCTACAGATCTTTCCCTTCATCCCAATTCCCCCGGCTACCGTTTAATCCTGAACAACGTTTTATTCCCGGCAGCAAAGAAGAAGAAGCAGAAGACGTGATAATTTTTATTTAGTACTGATCCCATTCCACCTAGCAATATTCCTTGTGTAGACCCCGCAAATACTTAAAACTAAAAACCAACCACCAAGCACTAACCACAAAAAGCCAAAGGCTACTGATCCAAAAACCTCCAATCCACCCCAAACTTAATGACTCTGCCCGGTTGCGGATAATGTGGAACGTAAGTGTAGGTATTTTGAATCAAACCATCGCCAAGATTTTCAAATTTAAGAAATAACCTCGCGGTTTTTATTTTCATATTAAAAAAGAAATTGATCACCGGATAACCACCCGTCTTTTTTTGTTCCTGTAAATAAAATAATCCGGTTGCCGGCATGAAAGCGTCAGCATAATAGGAACTGTTAAAATGTACATCAAAGCCCAACTGAGTCAGCATCGCTTTCTTGAATAAAAAACCCTGGTAATAAAGCGCATTCGTTGTGGCCAGATCCGGAAGAGGGAGTCGTTTTATGTCTGTGCTCGACTGAAAATAGAATTTGTTGTCAAAATGGAAATTTCTCCATTTGAAATTTTTGCTGAGTATGAATTGTGTTACCTGTATCGAAGAAACTGTCTGCTCGGGACGGGAGGAAGTATTCAGAAAAACATAATCGTCGAGGTTGAATACACTTGCCTCGAGTTTGAACTTCCAGACTGGTAATTCATAACTGACAGTCAGAAAGGAGAGATTTTCGTTCTTGAAATTATTTTTCCATCCGAAATGGTTGCCTTCATACAAACTGTATATCAGATCGGCTTTGTGATTATCAGTGTGCAACTGTGCCGACAATTCACCAAAAGAATACAATGGAGAATGTACAAAGAGATCACCTGAATAACTCGTTTCATCATGTCCGCTGAGCACATAATGCCCGTTCAAGCTAAAATGCAATCGGTTGCTGTCGGGTCTTGTGGCAATAGTTCCGAGCAGGGAAATATTCTCCCAACTTGTATCGGAGCGCTGGGAATAGCGGAAAGACTGGTGTTCCAGCATGGCTGTCGCTGAAAAGTTTTTCCGGAACGAACTGCCTTCATCCAGATAGGGCAAACCAATCCCTGCACGGTTTCTCAAGTCCGTATAATGCAGGGAATCATAAGTTGTGGTAGAGTAAAAATAATCGGAATAAAAGGAGCTGTCCGTTGATTTGTCTACATACGAAAATGAACCGACTTCATAAGTAATTTCGTGATGCAGGCGAATCCAGGTTTTGATTCCGGATTGGAGTGTAGTATCGCTTTTTTTCCCAAGATCAAAATACTGACTCAAAGAAAATCTCTTCTTACGAAACCTGTTTTCTGCATCTGTCAGGTTTACCGGGAGACCTTTCAAAGCGACATTTGTCAAAGCTGAATTGTCAAAAAGAGAGTCATTTGTGATGCCACCATTGACCTGGTTTTTGAGCACATTGGTAAATCCGTTTGCAAATAAAGAGTAGCGCTTATTGGGCGATTGATAGGAGGTAAATACAAGAAAGCGACTATGAAATACATCACTGTTCGGCAGGAAATCTTTTACGGTAATTCTGTTAAAATCAAAACCGGCATTCCAGTTTTTCAGAATGTTTTGTGTATGCAAAATACCGATGTGCTGCTCGCGAAATGTTGCGTTGTGATAAGATACATCGCTATAACGTTTATTGGTTTTGTAATATTTAATCCGGTCCTGTTCGAAAAGATAGAGGTCGTATGTATGAATGGAAGGACGGGTATACACTGAATGATCAGGACGAAACAACTGCGAATTCGCCGCGCTCCCAAGCGTGCCCAAAAAATTATAATGCAGGTGAAAAGCCGGATTGATCTCTTCATGATCCGTGAGAGAGGTATCCGGAGCACTCATGGTTTTTAATCCCTGTCCAAAATCGGATTCATAGACGAAACGGACAGAAGTGGGTACGGTCGAAGGAAATGCGGTAGAATCTACGGGAGAAGCATGCAGGCTCAGGACACTAGCAATAAACAGAAAAAAAATGCAAAGATGACGCATACACCTGCGGGACAATATTTTGTTCAAATGTACGGATTTTGAGCATATTTTGAGTTAATTTAGGCCGACAGGACATTGAAAGTCTGGCGCGAATGAAAACTTTTATTCAGAAATTAACGGACGAACTGATCGCTGAACACGGGGAGGACCTGTCAAAGATCCAATTCATCTTTCCTACCCGCAGGGCCGGTTTGTTTTTCAGGAAGGAACTTGCAACACGACTTACGAAGCCGGTCTGGGCGCCGGTAATTTATTCAATCCAGGATTTCATAGCGGAATTTACTGTGTACACAATTCCGGATCCGCTCACATTGCGTTTTGAGTTATACAAAATATACAACAAGTTCTTTCCGGGAGAATCATTCGATAAGTTTTATCCCTGGGGCGATCTCTTACTGCGGGATTTCGATGATCTCGACCGGTATCTTGCGGATCATGAAAAAGTATTTTCACTCATCTCTGATATACGTGAAATTGATCAGGTGTTCAGTTTGCCGGATGAGGACATGGAGAAACTGAGGACCTTTTGGAAAAGTTTCTTCGACAAAGATCCTTCAAAGCTGAAAACAGAATTTATGAATACCTGGGAACACCTCGGCGAAATCTACAGGGCATTCCGGATCTCTTTGACAGAACGTTCACTGGCATATGAAGGCATGGCGATCCGTGAACTTGCTGAGCGATTAAGCCGGGAAGGAGTTCCTGAGCCTGTTTCCTGCGATAAAATAATCTTTGCCGGATTTTATGCTTTGTCGCCCGCAGAAGAACAAATCATCCAGGCTTTTCTGAAACACGGTAAAGCAGAAATTATCTGGGACGCTGATTCCTATTATGCCGATGACCCGCGCCAGGAAGCCGGCACTTTTCTGCGTGATCATTCCTTGGTCGGAGATTCGTTTAAATGGAAGGAAGACTACTTTTCCAGCCTGCCCAGAAAAATTGAAATTGCCGGAATTCCACTGCAGGTCGGACAGGCTAAATATGCCGGATCGCTGGTAGCCGGGTTAATGAAGGGAAAGGACTTTCGTCCCGAACGCACTGTTGTTGTCATACCGGATGAAAATCTTCTGTTTCCTGTTTTGTATGCATTACCGGAAGAGCTGGAAGACATCAATGTAACCATGGGTTATCCTTTGCATGCCACGCCGGTTTTCAGTTTGTTCGAATCGCTGATCGCATTGCAGCGAAATTGTGCGCTTGATAAAGAAAAAAAAGATACATTTTACTATCGGGATGTATTGAATATTCTGAACCATCCCTACATCCGGCTCATTGATACAAAATCAATCCGCGACTGGATGATCCGGTATGAGAAGGATAAACGGATCCGGATTCCTGCTTCGAACCTGGTTTCTGAAAAAGCAGCATTGTTCAGGCTCATTTTTATCCGTCAGGAACTGGTTCAGAATGTTTTTGAATGGGGCCGAAAAATACTTCGCCTCATTCTGGAATCCATGAAGGAGCAGGAATTTCGTTTTCACAGACTGGAGTCGGAATTTGTCTATCAGTTTTATACTCAGTTGCACCGGCTTGAAGAAGTTATTCGGGATCAGGAAATAGATCCCGGACTCGAAACCATGTGGTACCTTTTCCGCGAGATCATCTATTCTTCCAAAATTCCGTTCACCGGCGAGCCTCTCAAAGGTCTACAGGTGATGGGTTTCCTCGAAACCCGGGTGCTTGATTTCGACAATGTGATCATTTTATCGGTGAATGAAGAGGTATTGCCTTCTTCAGGAAACAGTCCTTCGTTTGTTCCGTATTCCATTCGCAAAGCATTCGGCCTGCCTACCTATGAAGAGCAGCATGCCGTTTCTGCCTATCACTTTTACAGACTTCTCCAGCGGGCAACGACGATACACCTGCTGTACAATACGGAATCAAAGAAAGTGGCAGGAGGAGAGAAGTCACGGTTTATTTTACAGATTGAGCATGAACTTGCTGTACGGTTTTCCAACAATATCCGGCTGACAGAAAAAATCATCAGTACGGGTTTTAGCAAAGAAAAGATTTTACCGATTGAGATAAACAAGTCTCCCGCAGTTCTGAATATATTGAAGTGTTACCTTCCGAATGCTAATTTGAAAAGCAACTATTCATCAAAGTTTTCTGCATCGGCACTGAATGCTTACATCGCCTGCCCGCTTCGTTTTTATTTTCAATATGTTGTTAAACTTTCCGAAAAGGAAGAACCGGAGGAACACATGGACGCTGCTACCTTAGGGAAAGTCTTGCACAAGGCAATGCAATTGGCGTATTCGGATACAGTTGAATTAACAAAAGATGGGATTGAACAGATTATAAAAAGATCGGAAACCATCCTTGACCAGGCCATTCGCGAAGAATTTGAAGCAGCCGGCGAACTGGAAGGGAAAAATATTCTGTTAAAAAATGTAATCCATGAATTAATACGGAAAATATTCAGGGCGGATCAGAAGGAAACTCCCTTCAGAATTTATGCACTTGAAAAAGAAGTGAAGGAGGAGTTTTCTGTCAATGAAAACCAAAGGGTTTTGTTACATGGATTCATTGACAGGATCGATGAATCATCAGATGGAGTGAGGATAGTGGATTACAAAACCGGAAAGATCGGCAAGAAAAAGTTTAATGAAATTGCCGACCTGTTTAGGGAACCTGCATACAAGGAGCAATTCCAGGCAATGCTGTATGCCTATATGGTCAGGAATAACTATTCCGGCCGTCCCATTCGTTCAGGATTGATAACATTGAAGGACATGAGCAACGGGATTTTTTATCTTCAGCAGAAGGAACCATTTACAACGGAACAGTTCAATGAGTTTGAATTGCAGCTGCGCGCTCTCATCGGAGGGATTTTGAATCCGGATGTACCTTTTTCACAAACAAAAGATGAAACCCGATGCAAGTGGTGTAATTTTACTGAACTGTGCAACCGGTAAATAAAAAGGCGGAGCCTTTTGCAAAGCCCCGCCCGTTCATGTTCAGGTGTTGGTTTTATTGAATAACGATTTTCAGAACTTTCTGTTCGTTTTCTGATATCAATGCAGCCATATAAATGCCGCGTGCATACTCACCGACTTCCAAATCAATTCTGTTTTCACCGATTGCACTGGTCATGATCCTGCTTTCCATCATTCGCCCGGAAAGATCCATCAGCCGCAGTTCAACTTTTTTCTCATC
>DAORHY010000228.1:0-6070 GCA_035438225.1 Bacteroidia bacterium | reverse complement strand
CGTTGCAATCGGGTCCTGCGTAGCGGGCTGAAAAAACCCCCGGCCGGCCATCCAGTGCTTCGATCTCCAGACCGGTGTCATCGGCAAAACAATCAACACCAAATTTATCATGGATGTAACGTGCTTTCTGACGGGCATTGTCCTCAAGTTTCACACCGGTCTCCGGCAGGTCATCCGTACTGTCAATGTCATTCAGGCTGTTCAGCTGAACGGAAGATGGAATCAACTGCGCCACCTCTTTTATTTTATGCAGATTATTCGTTGCAAATACAAGTTTCATGTTCGGACTCTGCCTTATAGGTTTACGATGTGCAAAGATGCTAAAAGAAGATGAGCGGCTTCAAATGGTCTTGTTCCCGAGATTAAATTTTTCATCGATGCTTGTTCAAAACCTCAGCAATACAACACCCGGAAGCGGTTTTTTACCCTGAAAAGATCAAATTATTAGTATCTTTGAAAAGTAAAAAATCGCTCCATCTCCGAGCGGATATATCAATTCTATGAAAGTTGCATTGATCACCGGAATCACCGGACAAGACGGAGCCTACCTGGCAGAATTCCTTTTGAAAAAAGGATACGAAGTTCATGGTGTCAAACGCAGGAGTTCCTTGTTCAATACCGACCGGATTGATCATCTCTATCATGATCCCCACGAAAAAAATGTCAGGTTAAAATTGCATTATGGTGATCTTACCGACAGCACCAATCTGATACGTATCGTGCAGGAAACACAGCCGGATGAAATTTACAACCTGGGTGCGATGTCGCATGTGAAGGTTAGTTTTGAAACGCCGGAGTATACTGCGAATGCCGACGGAATAGGCATGCTGCGGATACTGGAAGCCGTGCGCCTGCTGGGACTTACGAAGAAGACAAAAATTTACCAGGCTTCCACTTCTGAACTCTATGGACTGGTTCAGGAAGTTCCGCAGTCGGAACGAACTCCCTTTTATCCGCGCTCTCCATATGCTGTAGCAAAATTGTATGCCTACTGGATTGCCGTGAATTACCGGGAAGCGTATGATATGTTTGCCGTGAACGGGATCCTGTTCAATCATGAATCCCCGTTAAGAGGTGAAACATTTGTCTCCCGGAAAATAACCCGCGCCGTTGCCCGCATCGCGCTCGGTTTGCAGGACCAGGTATTCCTGGGCAACCTGGATTCACAGCGCGACTGGGGCCATGCAAAAGATTACATTGAAGCTATGTGGCTGATGCTGCAGCAGGATACACCTGAAGATTTTGTCATTGCTACCGGGATCACGACTCCTGTCCGGGAATTTCTCCGGAAAGCATTCCTTGAAGTAGGGATTTCTCTGGAATTCAAAGGTACTGGAATCGAAGAAAAAGCTTTTGTACAATCCTGTACAATGAATGAATACCAGGTTCCGATAGGAAAACAAGTTCTGTCGGTTGATCCGCGTTATTTCCGTCCGACAGAAGTTGAATTGCTTTTGGGAGATGCAAGCAAGGCGAAACAAAAATTAGGATGGAAACCTGTTTATACACTGGATATGCTGGTGAAAGAAATGATGCAGGCCGACCTGGATCTTTTCCGGAAAGACAAATACCTTAAAGAAGGCGGACATAAAGTTTTTAACTACAATGAATAAGGACGCCAGGATATTTGTTGCAGGACACCGGGGAATGGTTGGATCAGCCATTGTTCGTAATTTGAAATCCAAAGGGTTTTCCAACCTGCTCCTTGCTGCCTCTTCAGAACTTGACCTGAGGAATCAATCGGCAGTTCTTGATTTCTTCAATGAACAAAAACCGGAGTACGTTGTACTGGCAGCAGCAAAGGTGGGCGGTATTCATGCCAATAATATTTTCAGAGCTGAATTTCTCTATGACAATTTAGCCATTGAATTAAACGTCATCGATACGGCTTACAAAACAGGTGTAAAAAAATTGTTGTTTCTTGGATCGTCGTGCATCTATCCAAAAAATGCACCCCAGCCATTAAAAGAGGAATATCTTCTTTCGGGCTTCCTGGAACCAACGAATGAACCGTATGCGATTGCGAAAATCACGGGAATAAAATTGTGTGAGGCGTACCGGGATCAGTATGGCTGTAATTTTATTGCAGCAATGCCGACCAACCTGTACGGTCCGAACGACAATTACGATCTTCAGAATTCACATGTACTTCCGGCATTGCTGAGAAAATTTCACGAAGCAAAAATGACCGGGAAACAGGTTGTGGATGTCTGGGGCAGCGGCAAACCTCTCCGGGAATTTCTGCACGTAGACGATCTCGCTGAAGCCTGTACTTTTTTAATGCAGAATTATAACGACAAACTTTTTGTCAATGTCGGATTTGGCGAAGATCTTTCGATTGCTGACCTTGCCGTTTTGATTGCAGAGATTGTTGGATTCAAAGGTGAGATTCGCTTTGATACGACGCGAGCCGATGGCACTTACCGTAAACTAATGGATTCTTCCCGTTTGCTGTCTATGGGCTGGAAACCGGCCATCCACCTAAAAACCGGAATACGGCAGACCTATTCCAGTTTTCTTGAAGAAATGAACCTGTCGCTATCCCGTACCGGTTTGCTTTAATTTCACTTTTCTGATATCAATTTATTGTTTATCAGCTATTTAAAAACAAGCTGGGAAACAAAGGAATACAAACATTTAAGCCTTCGACTCCGTATCAGATTAGGATTTCCTGTGTTTTTGCGGGAAGATCACTAAGCTCTATTTTCAATGAAGCAACTTCTATTCTCAGTTCTGGCATTCATTGCCGGCTATGAATTTTCAAGCGCCCAGTGTCCGGATGCTCAGTTTACCTCTTCCGGGCCGGTGTGTGCCGGACAGGCACTCGATTTCACCAATGGTTCAACAGGATCTGTATCGTACCAGTGGGATTTTTGTTCCGGTGATTTTATCAACCCTGCTTCTGACACAAGCGATATTGTTGGATCACTCAACACCCCTTCCGGTGTAGAACCGGTCATCGATGGAGGTATGGCTTATGTTTTTGTGTGCAGTCGTGGCGATGACAAACTGATCCGCTATGATTACGGTGCAGGCCTCAATGCTGCGCCCACAGCCATCACTGACCTTGGGAATGTATCCGGCCAGATTTCTTCACCGAACGGAATTGCATTGTACAAAGAAGGTAGTTTGTGGTATGCACTTGTGCTCAGTGTATTCAACAATACAGTCACCCGTGTTGAATTTGGAAACGGCCTTGGGAATGCACCCACAACTGCATCCGTGATTGTGAACACGAACCTGAATTTTCCCCGTGGACTTGAAATTGTCAGGGATCCGGCTGGAAATGTTTTTGCAGTAATTGCGAATTATATCGGAAGCACACTAACGGTCCTGGATTTTGGAAACTCCATTACAAATGCGCCCACGGTAGGCACACCGATTACCGTAACAGGATCTGCCGGAGCTATTGACGTAGCCGTGGTTTCAGAATGCGGACAGTGGTATGGATTTGTGAGTGCCTACAACAGCAGTGCAATTTTTAAAGTTGATTTTGGAAATTCACTGAACAATGTGCCAGGGAACATCACCCAATTTCTCTCCAGCCTCTCTGCTCCTACCGGAATCTCAGTTGTCAATGACAACAACACATGGTACCTGATTTCATCAAACACCGGAAACGGAAAAGTAAATATTGCGCAGGCAGGAAGCAGCCTGGCAACAGGTACGGCAGTATATGTTGCAGATATAAATCTTGGTGCAGGAAACCCTGCCGGGATAAACATGATCAAAGAAGGCACGAACTGGTATGGTTTTGTAACCATGGAGTCAACAAACCTGACAAAACAATTACGCTTTCAAAATGCATGTGATGTCAATACCTCAACTTCAACGGATACAGATCCTGCATCCATCATTTTCAATACGGGAGGAACGTATCATGTCGCCATGGAAGCTTATGATGCGAATGGAATTTCAGATGCTGTTTCTCAGGACATCGTAGTTTCACTTGCACCGGTAACAGCATTCTCCGTGTCCAATACCTGTTTTGGAGACATCACACAATTTACAGACTCCTCTACGATTTCCACAGGAACGATTGCATCCTGGCATTGGGAATTCGGCAACGGGGATACATCGGATCAGGCTTCACCGGTCTATTCCTATGGAACGGAAGGAACTTATATCGTCAGCCTCACAACAGTTGCAATAAACGGGTGCAGTTCATCCATTAGTACGTCTGTCGACATCACGCCGCGACCACAGGCTTTGTTCACAACAAGCACGGGATGTTCTGAGACACTTTTAAGTTTCTCGGATCAGTCAACCATCAGCAGCGGAAGCATTTCTGAGTGGCACTGGGATTTTGGTAATGGGGATACTTCAGCAGTTCAGAACGCAGGTTATGCTTATCCGAGTGGCGGCACCTTTACGGTCACACTGCTCGTTACATCTGCAGCTGGATGCAGCGATTCGCATACCCTGTCACTGACAGTGAATGACAGACCCATCGGGAATTTTCAGGCATCGAATACATGTGTCGGTCAGACTACAGAATTCACAAACAGTTCTTTTGTCAATGGTTCTACCATTACACAATACAATTGGAATTTCGGCGATGGAAACACCAGCACACTTGATCATCCGACACATGCATACGCATCCAGTGTGGGAATTTACACAGTTGAGTTGATTGTTACTGCTGCAAATGGCTGCATTGACACGCTTTTGCAGGAAATTAAAATCAACAATGTACCTGTCGCAGATTTTTCGTTCCTGCCAGCGACCGCATGCCAGGGCACTGACATTCAGTTCACAGACATTTCGACGGTGTCCGGTGACACTATTTCTGCCTGGTATTGGGATTTTGGCGATGGAACAATTGATACAATTGCGAATCCAGTACACCGTTTCCAGACTGCCGGTCCGAACATCGTACGTTTGATCGCTTACTCACCATCCAGTTGTCCAAGTGCTTTGTTTCAACAAACCGTAGATGTGGTTGAAAGTCCGGTCGCTGTATTCAATTCCACTGCTGTTTGCTTTGGTGGCACTTCTCAGTTTGACAATTTCTCTGTGATACCCACGGGAAGTACTTTACAAAGTGTGCATTGGGATTTTGGGACAGGAGACACTTCCAATCTTAATCCAACCGTATTTTATACTTATCAAACTTCCGGTATTTTCCCGGTTGTACTCACCGTAACTACCAATTTCGGTTGCAGTAATTCCGATACTGTAATGGTTCCGGTGTACGCTTTGCCGGTTGCAGATTTCACGTATTCAAATCCTTGTTCCGGCCAGGCTGCACAATTTACGAATACAAGCAATGTGGATTCCATGTCGGCCCTCGCCGCTTATGCATGGAATTTCGGCGATTTCGGAAGCCCGTCCAATTCGAGCACGCTAGCAAATCCAACGCATGTTTACAATTCTACACAGTCTTATTTTGTATTCCTCATTGCAACAACGAATGTAGGTTGCGTAGATACGGTCGTCCATGAAGTACAAATCTTCACCTCTGCTCCCAGCCAGTTTACGTACTCACCAACTTGCTATGGAGACCTGATGGAGTTTTTTAACCCTGGTTCTGCGCTCGACAGTGCCTTCCTCTGGAACTTCGGCGACAACCAAACCAACCAGCTTCAGGAGCCTGCACATTTCTATGCATTTCCGGGTACGTATAATGTCACACTTACTGTGTATGCTTTCTCCGGATGCGCTTCAACCTCTTCCCGCCAGGTTACCGTGAGCCCTATTCCTGTTGCGAATTTCGGGACAAGTCCGATTTGTAAAGATGTGAATTATCAGTTCCGCGACAGCAGCACGATTTCGAATGGCAGCATCGAGCATTGGGATTGGATCATTTCCGGTATTGGATCACTGGATACAGTTCCGAATCCCTATGCAACATTTTCAGACACCGGAACTTATTCCGTCACACTTCAGATTGTTTCCGATATCGGTTGCACAAACAGCATCACAAAAAACGTGCATGTATATCCTCAGCCGGTGGCCAATTTCAGTTTTAATCCTCAATTTGGAAATCCTCCGCTGGATGTACAGTTCACTGATTTTTCCCAGGGAGGCAACACCTATGTTTGGGATTTCGGGGATGGGAGTTCATTCT
>DAORHY010000227.1:0-6075 GCA_035438225.1 Bacteroidia bacterium | reverse complement strand
GGAAATTACACTGGATGGTAAAAACAACGTGATCCAAAAGGTCATCAATTTGTACGATAACAAAGGCATGAAAGTGAACAGCAAGACCTTTGATGCAAAAGGCAATCTCGAATCCGAAAAAAGATATACTTACGAATTCTGAATATTTCTGTGAACCAGCTTGATCCTATATTGGCGTCCTTTGACCCGATCACATTGCAGCAAATGGACAATGTCAAATTGCTGGATCGGGTGGATACCAAATTTATGTTTCGTGAATCGTATCTTCCGGAATTACTGGAACAGATGAAGAAGGATTATTTTGTTCTGGAAGCAGGGGAAAAAAGATATACACATTACGAAACCCTGTACTTCGACACGGAACATTTTGGATTGTACCTCCGGCACCACAACGGGAAGCTCAACAGGTTCAAATTCCGGTCCCGGAAGTACGTGGAATCAAATCTGCACTTTTTCGAAGTCAAGTTTAAAAATAACAAGGGCAGAACTGTCAAAGACCGGATTAAGCGGCCCGAAATTGTCCAGCAGATTTCCGACAAATCGGAAGAACTGGTGCGCAGTATTTCAACTGTAGACCCCCGGACACTCCATGCAAAACTCTGGGTGAATTACCTGCGTATGACTTTTGTGAACAAACATTCTCAGGAACGGCTGACAATTGATACTGAATTGCTGTTTAAAGATTCCAGGCAAACGGTTGATTACAGAGGGCTGGTCATTGCCGAAGTGAAACAAGGCAGCAGCCGTGACAAAAGCCCCTTTATTGACCTGATGCGGAAATACTCCATTCTTCAGAAGTCCATCAGCAAATATTGCCTGGGCGTTATCAGCCTGAACCCGGAGATCAAAAAGAATAATTTCAAACCCACGATATTGTATTTATCTAAACTACTGAAATAAACAATGAACGATCCAGCTGCATTCGAACTATTTGATAAACTATCCGACAAGTTCTTTATCCGATTACTGATTGATGTCGTTTCGATGTTAATTCTGGTGAGGTTAATCTACTTCAGGATCTACAAGAAGAAAGATTACCTTTTCACATTTTTCCTCTTTAACATCATCATCTTTATCATCACTTATCTGTTGAATAAAGTTGACCTCAGTATGGGGGCAGCATTTGGATTGTTTGCCGTATTTTCCATGCTCCGGTACAGGACGGAAGGTATTTCGACCAAGGACATGACCTATCTGTTCATTGTTATTGCCATGGGCTTGATCAGTGCCGTCAGTAAGGCTACATACTTCGAACTGGGAATCATCAATGCAATTCTGATCGCATTCACGTATGCTCTGGACGGAAACTGGCTGGTCAGGAACGAAATGATCAAAACTATTCAATATGAGAATATTGAAATGATTAAGCCGGAACACCATAAGGCGCTCATAGAAGATTTGAAAAAACGTACAGGACTGGATATCCACAGGGTAAGCATCAATAAAATTGACTTTTTGAAAGATATTGCGGTAATCAAAATCTATTTTTACGAAGACACTGTATCTCCTAAAAAATAATGATTCGTTCAGGCTTAAAATTAGCGTTCTACCTTTTATTCCTCGGATTATCAGGTGGTTTAAAAGCGCAGGATGACGCAGGTTTGTGGACAAGCGTGAGCCTTCAGCACAAATTTACTCAACAATGGGCAGGTGCTGTGAGTGAACAGTTCCGTTTATTCGACAATTGCTCGAGGGTTGATCAGTTCTTTACCGATCTTTCTTTGGAATACAACATCACAAAGAAACTGAAAGCCTCACTCAATTACAGACTGATCTCAAAAAATAACGAGACGTATTACAGTACCCGGCACCGTTTCTACCTTGACCTTTCATACAAACTGAAGATCGACCCCTTGGTGATTTCTCTACGGGAACGTATCCAGGAACAATTCAGGGATATCCACTCAAGTGAAACAGGAAAAGTTCCGGAATGGTATTCGAGGACTAAATTGAATGTGAAATTCGACCTGAACAGAAAGTATACGCCGTATCTCGCAACAGAGATGTTTTATGTAATTGACAATGCGAAAGAAACAGACCGGGTGATTGACCGCTATCGGTACGAAGCGGGAGTGGACTACGAGATCAACTTAAAGCACAGTATCAATCTCTTTTATCTGATTCAACACAGCCTTGTGAGTCCGGCGAATGATTACATCATCGGAATCGGATATACCTTTACTTCTTTCTAAGTTCCTTTGCGCTCAAGGAGAGCCACGGCGTAACAGTGTACGCCTTCTTCACGCCCTACATATCCCAGTTTTTCATTGGTGGTTGCCTTGATGGATATATCCGCTGAAGGGATTCCGGCAACGGAGGCCAGTACTTCCTGCATCTGAGGAATATACGGTGCGATTTTGGGTTGCTGAAGGCACAAGGTTACATCAAGATTCCCGATTTCCCATTCTTTTGCTTTCAGGAGGGCACAGACTCTTTCAAGGAGGATCTTGCTGTCGATATTTTTGTATTCCGAAGATGTGTCCGGGAAGTGTTTACCGATATCTCCAAGGTTGGCTGCGCCCAGAAGGGCATCGCAGATGGCATGAATCATTACATCGGCGTCCGAATGTCCGACGGCGCCTTTGCCATGCGGGATCCGGATTCCACCAAGCCAGAATTCGCGTCCATCTTCCAATTGATGGACATCAAAGCCAAAACCAATTCTCATCTTTTTCATATTGTTATGCAAAGAAAACAGAAAAAAGAAAAGCGGGTGAATTTCACCCGCTTTTAAATTTTATTTGTCAGAAAAATTATTCTGTTTCATCCGCATTTTCCTTTTTCAGCCCTTCGAAATCGAAGATGAGCGTGAACCGGAGTGTATTTTCAAGTGGATTTCTCTGTGTAGTAGGAATAAGGTAAGCAAAATCAAGGCCGAAGACATTGTAACGTAAGCCGGCTCCGATGGTGAAGAACTTTCTGTTTCCTTTTGTGCTTGCTTCATGGAAATAACCGGCACGGATGGCAAATTGTTTATCATACCAGTATTCTGCACCGGCTGAATACGTAAACTCTTTCAGTTCTTCTTTAAATCCGGCCGGAGCATCCGACCAGGAACTGAACAAAGCAGAAGCTACAGATACATTGCTGGGATCCTCACCGGCTTGCACAATCTTATTGAAATTGGCATCCAGGCTGTCGCGTCCGTCATATGTTTTCAGGTATACCGGTGGAGTAGGGACCAGTAGTTTATTGATATCGGCGCCAAAAGAAATGGTGTTGTAATTGTCGAGTTCAATTTTCAGGTTGGTTCCAAGACGGAAATTTGTAGGAATAAAGTCTTTTGATTTTGTATCGGTATAGGAAATTTTCGTTCCGATGTTGGAGATGTTTAATCCCAGGGCAAGCAGCGATTTTTTATTTGAGATCTCGAGCTCCTTCCTGTAATAACCGGAGAGATCAGCAGCAACTGATGTACCTGCGTGGGTCTGGATTGTGTTGTTTGCAATCGCCACACCACCGGTAAGATTGGAGTAGATATAACGCAGGGCTAAACCACCGGAAAAATTTTCACCGAGTTTGCGCGAGTAAGCAACATCAAGAGCCCATTCGTTCGGATTGAATGAGCCGACCTTCTCTGCATTGTCATTGGTGAAATCGATATTGCCAAGTGAAAAATAGAGCAATGAAGCTGCGATGGCCTGATCGCCCTTCAGTTTTTTATATCCGGAAATATACGCAAGGTTGATATCGTTCACCAGGGCGCGAAGCCAGGGTGTATAGGAAATTGAAAATCCGAAATTTTTATCGGCAAATGCAAGCTTGGCGGGATTCCAGTGAATGGAATTTGGATCCGGGCTTGTGGCTACACCATAATCTCCCATTCCTCCTGCACGTGAATCCGGTGCAATCTGCAGAAAAGGTACAGCCGTAGTGATGGTATTAATTTGTCCAAGAAGAGAATCTTTAAAAGAATTAATCTGTGCAGACGAAGAACCTGCGGCCAGCAGGATGCTAATAACAGCGAGAAAGGCCCTTTTTTGAGTAAAATGCATCTTAGTTATTAAAATGTGGATGGCAAATATACGCGAATAAATAAATTTTGTTTTGTTTAATTAACGCAGAATCACGAGTTTTTCGAATTTGTCGGCATAATCACCGTCAGCAGATCGTACCCTGAGTTTGTATACATATACCCCTTTGCCTATCCGGTCTCCAAAATCATCCAGTCCGTTCCATTCAAGTTCATCCGAACGGTAGCCTTCTGAATATATTTTACTTGCGATGGTTTTAATTAACTTCCCTGAAACAGTAAAGATCTGCACCTGGATATCGAGGTTTGTAAATGGCTTGTTGTGTTCGAACATAAACGTTGTGTGCGTTGTAAACGGATTCGGGTAGTTCAGGACATGATCCAGCGCTAACTTCGCTGTTTCAGCGACAACAAATTCAGTGGAAGCCTCACTTGAATTGTTGTAAACGTCCCAGACTTTCAGGTTGACAGAATGTGGTCCTGCGGCAAGATCTTTAAAGGGATACTTCACTTTCCCTTTCTGGTAACTATTCAGGTCATTTTCGTAGTAATCATTCAGAACGTAAATCTTGCTGTTGCTATTGTCGAGTTCAGCGGTCATGTCATGGCCGATTCCGGTTCCTACTGTATTCAATCCGCTGCTGTCTACAACCACAGCATACAATACCGGGTTTTTATCAGTCATTCCGCCCCTGACAAATTTTTCATCATTGATATACAGTTTTATTTCCGGGCCTTGTGCATCCTGGGGAACAGTTGTATCGTATCCGCCAACGATCAGGCGGTTGCTGTATCCGGCAGCATCCAGGATTCCATTCTGCGCATAGTAGCTCAGTTTCCCCGGACCGTATTGGAACTGAATATCTTTAGGAACAACAAAGGAAAAGCTGAATTCGCCATTGACCACACTTGCTTTTCCTCTGTAGATAATATTTTTTTGAAGATCGAAAGGAGCGGCGTACGAAGGGTCTGTCGTGACATTCCGGTCATTCCCAAGCGTATAATACGTAACCCACTTGTCGAAAACAGTGGGGTAGATGATTCCGTTGAAAAATGTTGCTTTTACACCACTGACATCCAGCACTTCACCAGTGATTGTAATTCGCTTCAATGCTTTCAGTGTGTCGATCGTTGAAGCAATATTCGCTCCGTTAATGGTATTGGTCTGAATGGATAATTTCGGATAGGCCATCTGCAAAGCCGGATCCCCGATCAACAGGAAATTACGAACGTATTGATCTGTATAAACATCAATTTTTGTTTGCTCGAAAATATCGCCGATAGTCGGCATACGGCCGTCAATTTCTGTGAAAACATGAGAGAAGAAACGCTGGCACAAATTGTAATTTGAACTTGAGAAGGCAAGGCGGGAGGTGGTGAACAAACAGATACCTCCACCGTCAGGATTCAGAAATACAAGCTCCCCTGCAGACGTGCGCCCCGGATCGTCAACACGGGTAAATTCACAGGTAGCAGTAAGAAATGCCGGCAGGGCATTCAGGTTGCTCCAGTTATTGATGTCTTCAATTTCCAGAAAACGTTCGTGTCCCCAACCGACTTCACCGCCATGTCCGATGTAGGTAAGGAGCAGGGATCCTTTCTGAGTCCTGTCGATCAGTGCTTTGTGGCCGTCCGGGTACCTGTTTCCGCCGGGAGTGGATTGCTGGTTATACGCATCCATGTAAATCTTATCGATGTTGAATAAGGGGAATGAACTGCTCACCCGTCGTGCAAGCGTGTCTGCCTGTTTAAAGTGTGTGTTGCTATCCTGATCGTCGGCTACAAAGGTGACGACATTTCTCCAGTCACCATAAACAGTACTTCCGGATCCATTGGTAGTGGATGATCCGTTCAAATCAGCACCGGCATAATGAATGATTTTTCTCACCATTGCCTGTGCTTCCTGTATCGACTTCACCGGAAGCCGGCCCACACTCAGATCCACGATTTCTCCGTTTGTCCAATCGCCTTCGGTATCGTCAAGCAACCCGAAAAAATCATCGGACATATAGGTTTGGGTCTGATTCAATGAACCCGGCGATTGGTAGGAAGTTACAAAATTGGTGTTGGAAGATATCCGGGTTTTATTGTCATACGATGCA
>DAORHY010000226.1:0-6086 GCA_035438225.1 Bacteroidia bacterium | reverse complement strand
CCGGGCAGTTTATTTGTAGTTGAAGCCAGGAAAAAGTTCAGAGCGCTGCGTGGGGATTTGTTGAATTAATTGTTGAATATTGCTTTGTTAACCAATCATTTTGATTGCTATGATAATTTATAACGTTACTGTCAATATTAATAATTCTGTACAGGAAGAATGGCTGAAATGGATGCGTGAAAAACACATTCCAGATGTTTTAAAAACCGGAATCTTTACAAAAAATTCCATCCTGAAAGTTTTGGGAGATGAGGACTCCGGCGGCCATACCTATTCCATTCAATACACCTGCGAATCCATGGACGCATTTAACCGGTACGAAAGTGAATTCGCAACGGAATTGCGTGAGGAGCACGCAAAAAGGTACAAGGATAAGTTTGTTGCATTCCGCACGTTGCTTGAAGTGATTCAATGATCAGGTATGTTCTCGTTTTTCTGATTGCAGTTTGCAGTTCCCGGATTTCTGCACAGGTTGCTGCAGAAAAAATAATCATGGATAAAATGATGGCCGGATACAAATCGCTTCGGACTGCCAAATTCCTGCTTAAATCGACTGAACGTTTCAAGGATGGCACCTTGCATGAAAGCGAGATGCTGGTAAAAATGCAAAGTCGCCCACGGCATCTTTATATCTATTGTGTACAGCCCAACCCCGGTGTGGAAGTATTGTGGCGGGAGAAGGTCATGGATGAAAAACTCTTGATCAACCCAAACGGATTTCCCTACGTCACTTTAAAGCTGAGCCCGTACCATTCTTTGTTGCGTAAGGAAACACATCATACAATCAATGACATGGGTTTTGATTATCTGATGGACCTCGTTCGCTACTATTCCGTTAAACTCGGCGGAAAATTTTATTCTTATTTTGAGATAGTGGATACAGTAATGTGGGATAACAGGTCCTGCATTGTGTTGGCTTTTGATTATAAGGACTACCAATACCTTGATTATACCGTCAGGATCGGAGAGGATCTGACTTCAATTGCAAATAGTTTGTACCTGAATGATTTTTCACTCTTATTGCTCAACCCGTCTGTGAAATCTTATTCCGGTGTGGAGCCGGGGCAGGTGATCAGGGTGCCTAATTTTTATTGCAGGAAAATTGTTTTTTATATTGACAGGTCCAGCTGGCTTCCCCTGGTTCAGGAAATCTATGATGCACAGGGTTTGTATGAGAAATATGAATTCAAAAGCTTTATTCAGGATCCCGTCATGGAACCGGATGAATTTACGGCTGAATACAAGAAGTATAAGTTTTAGACATTCCCAGTAATATTTTCCACTGAATTCTTCCCTATTCCTTAACTTCACGCTATGCACCAGGTAAGGGCAAAGAAACATCTCGGACAGCATTTTCTGAAAGATCCTGAAATCGGCAGGAAGATAGTCGATTCATTACAGGGGAACTATAATTATGTCCTGGAAATCGGACCTGGAATGGGAATACTTTCGCAATTTCTGTTTGAGCACAAAGAATTTGAAACGTACCTTATTGATATTGATACAGAGGCCATTCAGTATCTGCGAGAACATTTTCCGTTTCGCCAGGACCGGATTATTGAAGGAGATTTTCTTCAGTTTGACCTGCCTGGGAAGTTTGACCAGCCGGTGGCAATCATCGGAAATTTTCCGTACAATATTTCTTCCCAGATACTATTCCGGGTACTCGAATTCAGGGAATATATCCCGGAAGTAGTCGGAATGTTCCAGAAGGAGGTGGCCGAACGGATTGCATCCGGTCCGGGGAACAAAGAGTACGGTATATTGAGCGTCTTCATGCAAATGTATTATGAGGTGGAGCTGCTGTTTATCCTTAATCAAAACGACTTTCAGCCTCCGCCAAAAGTGAAATCGGCAATTTTACGGTTTACGGCAAAAACAGGATTCAAACCCGGCTGCGATGAAAAACTATTTCGCCGTGTTGTGAAAGTTGCTTTCAATCAACGGAGGAAGACCTTGCGCAATGCCTTGTCGGCAATGGTGAATAAATCCACGATGACAGATCTTCCTTTCCTGGATTTAAGGGCGGAGCGGTTGAGCTGGCAGGATTTTGTGGTGCTAACGAATGCAATTGAAAAAATCCTCTGAAGAAAATGCTATTTTGTAAACCTTCGCCAGTTTCCTTTCGCATGTTACAATCGTTACAAATTCCAATTGTATCTTTCAGATGAAAGTGCTCTTTGTAGATACCGTTCATCCTTATTTATGGAATGCTCTCGTCGATTCGGGATTCGATTGCAGGGAAGGGTATGAATTGACACGGGCTGAACTCATCAGGGAAATTGCATCCTGCGAGGGAATAGTGATCCGCAGCAGGATCATTCTTGACAAAGAACTACTTGATGCCGGAAACAAATTAAAGTTCATTGCCAGGGCAGGAGCAGGGATGGAAAATATTGATGTCGCTTGTGCAAATGAAAAAAACATCCTCTGCCTGAATTCTCCTGAAGGCAACAGAGATGCTGTCGGAGAACATGCAATTGGAATGTTGCTGGCGTTATTTAATAATCTGGTGAAAGCTGACAGGGAAGTGAGAGACGGGATCTGGATAAGGGAAGGAAACAGAGGTCTTGAATTGGGAGGAAAGACGGTGGGAATTATCGGTTATGGCAATATGGGTCGAACTTTCGCATTGAAATTGTCAGGCTTCGGCTGCACGGTGATAGCGTATGATAAATATAAGTCCGGTTTTTCAGAAAACGGAATTGAAGAAGTAAACATGCAAGACCTTTGGATGCAGTCGGATATAGTAAGTCTGCATGTTCCATTAACAGAAGAAACAGCATACCTCGTGAATGATGATTTCCTGTCGAAATTTGCCAAACCTGTTTGCCTGATAAACACCGCACGCGGGCGATGTGTAAATACATCTGACCTGGTGAAGAACCTGATGAGTGGAAAAGTGTCCGGTGCCTGCCTCGATGTGCTTGAATACGAAGATGCTTCTTTTGAAAAATTTACCGTCAGAAACTCGGACTTTGAGAAATCGGAGACATGGCAATACCTCATTCATTCCGACAAAGTCATCCTTTCACCCCATATCGGAGGCTGGACTTACGAGTCCAATGAAAAAATCTCAAAAGTTCTCTATGATAAAATAATGAAATGGAAAACAAACCATCCGGAAGGAAACGGAAGGGGACATTAAGTTGGGATATTGCTCGATCCTTTTCCCATCCTTCGGTACAATCCGGGCCTGATTTGTAACTTCCATGTGCCCGATAACGTTTTTTACGTTGATTGTATTTGTGAATTCTTCTCTCCGCCCTGTTTAATGTTTTCTGAAATTTGTACTTTGCATCCTTGAATCTGGCTATAATTTATATTTTGCTAATTTGAACTGTATCTTCAGAAAAAAATAATACCGGAATCTCAGGAATAAATCGGATATTTAGTGATGTTCACTCCTCCTTGTAATCAGCATAAATTCATGTATCTAAACTTGAAAAATCAAATCAATCGATTTTCCCTTTTGTTTTCGGCTTTTATTTCAATCCTTTTATCTTCACTTTCGGTAAAGGGGGGTACGCAAGGCGAATTATCTGCACAAAACCAGGGAGGCTGCATTGTGACAATCACCCAGATTGACACTACCATTTGTGACGGCGTTCAATTAACACTGGAGGTTTCGGGTACGTTTTTTTCGTATTCCTGGTCCAATGGACAAACTACGGCCAGCATCCAGGTTAACCCTTCTGCCAGCACACTGTATACGGTAACTGTAAATGACGGCGTAAGCTCCTGTACAGACGATGTTGCAATTACCGTTGTACCGGTTTTTTCAAGCCAGGTTCAGGCTTCTGTTTGCCAGGGGGACTCTTATGTTTTGCCAAACGGACAATCTGTAAATTCTGCCGGAACCTACCCAGTGGTCTTCACGGGAATTTCGGGCTGCGATTCCATCATTACTACAGTGCTGGGCATTCGCCCTACGTATACAATAACACAAAATGCAAGTATTTGCCAGGGACAGACCTATACATTACCAAACGGACAAACTGCAAGCACCTCCGGTTCTTACATTGTGACCGTGCCTACTGTTACCGGCTGCGATTCCACGATTACAACAAATCTGGTTGTATATCCAACTTATGACGGAAATGTGAATGCTTCCATTTGCCAGGGAACCAGTTATACTTTGCCGAACGGGCAATCCGCTACCACCTCAGGTACTTATCCTGTTACACTATCGACTCAGCACGGATGTGACTCAGTAATAACAACTGTATTGACAGTCAAGCCAACATATTCTTCCAATGTGAATGCTTCTATTTGCCAGGGATCTTCGTATATCCTGCCGAATAGCCAAAGCGTGAGTACCGGAGGAACTTACCCGGTTACATTGCAGACAGTCGGCGGTTGTGATTCACTCATCACAACCGAGCTGACAATTAAACCTTCCTATTCTATTTCAAGAAGTGCTTCCATTTGTCAGGGAGCCAGTTATACTTTGCCCGATGGATCCACTGTGTCAACAGGAGGAGTTTATCCTGTCACACTACAGACAACAGGTTTGTGTGACTCGATCATAACCACTACACTAACGGTTCGTCCGGTTTACAGTGTATCGCAGAATGCTTCCATTTGCCAGGGAACGGCTTATGTTTTGCCGAACGGGCAATCGGTATCTGTGACGGGTGTGTATCCGGTGACACTTCAAACGGTCTTTAACTGTGATTCGACCATCACAACTGTGCTGACAGTAAAACCTACGTATTCCATCTCGCGAACTGCAGTTATTTGTCAGGGTGATAGCTATGTGTTACCGAACGGACAATCGGTAAGTACTGCAGGTACGTATCCGGTAACATTGCAAACTGTCGGGAATTGTGATTCTGTTATCACCACGACACTGACAGTGAAACCGACTTATTCCATCGTCCGGAATGAATCGATTTGCCAGGGTGAAAGTATTGTATTGCCCAATGGGCAGATTGTAAGCAATGCCGGCAGCTATCCTGTAGTTTTGTTTTCAATTTTTGGATGTGATTCTGTAGTGACTACAAACCTGGTCATCCATCCGGCATATTATATCACCCGTACCGCCGCAATTTGCCAGGGATCAAGCTATACTTTACCAGGTGGTACTGTAGTGTCCACAGCGGGAAGTTATCCTGTCAGTTTTCAAACGTTTAACGGATGTGATTCAATTATTACAACCAATTTGTCCGTAAATCCTGTGTTTACTGTAACGCACAATGTTTCCATTTGCCAGGGAAGTTCATACACATTACCGAACGGGCAGCAAGTGACAGCAGCAGGAACATACCCAACGATGCTGCAAACCCTATTGGGCTGCGATTCATTGGTGACAACAGTTTTGTCTGTCGGTCAGACAATTGTCAATACGATCAATGCTTCTATTTGCCAGGGCGATTCTTACATATTGCCAAATGGCCAGACGGTTACGCAGGCCGGTAATTATCCGATCACCTATCAGACATCTTCCGGCTGCGATTCTACTGTATTGACAGTCCTTTCAATTTATCCCAATTATTCGAATAGTCAGTCTGCCTTTATCTGCCAGGGTGATTTTTTTACTCTTCCCGACGGCCAACAGGTCAATTCGTCCGGTACTTATGTAGTAACGCTTACAGCAAGCGGGGGATGTGATTCTGTAATCACAACTAACCTTACTGTTTACCCGACCTACCGTAATAATACTGCTCAAACAATTTGCCAGGGCAAAACTGTCACCCTCCCCGATGGACAGGAAGTCGGAAATCCCGGAACCTATGTCACTGCATTTCAAACGACTCAGGGATGCGACAGTTCTTTTTCGCTGGTGCTTACAGTGATCCCGCCTCCGACATTCTCTTTCAATGTGGATTTGTGTCAGGGGGAGACGTATCTGCTTCCGGATGGAACACCGGTTACGGTTTCCGGTACTTATATCAGCACGCTTGATGATGTCAATGGCTGTGACAGCCTTGTCTTCACATTTGCTACTTTTCACGGCTTCACACCCCCGGTAATTTCAGGCAATGACGGAGTCAATGCCTATCACTCTGAAAGTTATACTGTTCCCAGTGTATCCGGGCACGTCTATACTTGGACGGTTACAGGAGGCAATATTGTATCCGGTA
>DAORHY010000225.1:0-6090 GCA_035438225.1 Bacteroidia bacterium | reverse complement strand
CAATGTCCGGATTGGGTATTTAGTGTTTCTGACTGCTGCCGCAATGCCGCAATCACAACGATTTCAAATGCCAGCGGTGATAACCTCTACATCGAGGCTTACCTCAACAACACGATTTTTGACAACAACTCACCCACTTTCTCAAACGTTCCGATCGCATTTGAATGTATCGGACAAAATAACTTCTACAATCACGGTGTGATTGATGCGGATGGTGATTCACTCGTCTATTTCTTCATTCCTCCAAGGAATAACCCGAACGATCCCCTGGTGTACAATCCTACCTACAGCATTGCAAACCCGATCACTTCAGTTCCTGCGGTCAGCATTAACCAGAATACCGGTGATATTGCCATGCACCCGACACAATCTGAAATTGGTGTAATTGCCATCCTGGTTCAGGAATGGAGAAACGGAGTCCTGATCGGAAGTGTAATGCGTGACATGCAGATTTACACTGTTCAGTGCAGCAACACTCTTCCATCTGCCACCGGTATCAACGGAACTACAGATTTCTCCACTACTTCCTGTATCGGCGGACAACTTTGCTTTGACATCATCACTGCTGACGTAGATCCGGGTGACACCCTGACAATGACCTGGAACCAGGCTATTGCAGGTGCATCTTTTACTACTACAACCGGTCCTCGTCCGGTAGGACATTTCTGCTGGACTCCGACACCAGCTGATGCACGTCCACAGCCTTATACATTTACTGTTACTGTCCGGGATAATGCTTGTCCTTCTAATGGAGTTCAAACTTATTCATATTCGATTGTTGTTTCTAACATGTCGATCAGTGTCACTTCCAGTCCATCCGTAGCATGTCACGGTGACCATAATGGAACAGCTTCTGCAAGCACCACAGGGAATCCGCCACTCAGTTTTGTCTGGACGACTCCTTCCGGTGAATTGTTCACTCCTTCCATTTCGCATTTGTATGCAGGTAACTACTCTGTAAATATCATTGATGCGAACGGTTGTGTTGGAACAGAATATTTCACAATTACTGAACCTTCAGCAATTGTACTCAGCCTTACCAGTGTGGATGCAGGATGTGGAAGCCAGTTTGGCGAAGCAACTGTAAGCCCGACAGGTGGAACAGGCGCATACACTTATCTCTGGAATGATGCGGCTGCTCAGACGACTGCAAATGCCACAGGACTTTCTACCGGAACCTATGATGTTGTAGTAACAGATGCCAACGGCTGTCACGCTTCCGGTTCTGTATCCGTTAACGGAGGCCTTCCGGTTTCTGCAACAATTTCCTCGACTCCTGCAACCTGTGTTGCAAACGACGGTTCAGTGACAGTGGTTGTTACAGGTGGAAGCGGTAATTTCACTTTCAACTGGACTCCCAATGTTAGCTCCGGTACTTCAGCAACAGGCCTCGTTGCCGGTCCTTACGCTGTTGACGTTATTGACAACCAGACCGGTTGTGTCATCAACCTCTCAACAATTGTAAATAACTCTGCTGGTGTAACTGCTACTATCTCCTCTTCTACTGACGCAACCTGTCAGAACGGTGAAGACGGAACAGCGTGTGTAGTTGGCGCAGGCGGTACTCCTCCGTATTCTTATGAATGGATGCCAAATGGCGATACAACAGATTGCGTAAGCAACCTTTCTCCGGGAACCTACACTGTAAGAGTTACCGATTATACCGGTTGTAATGCCTATGCTTCTGTGACAATTGGTTATACCAATGCATCGCCGGTTGTTGACCTTGGTCAGGACACTGTTGGCTGTATCGGAACTACCATCACTCTTGATGCCGGCGCAGGTTTCTCTTCTTATCTGTGGTCTGACAACAGTACTGCACAGACACTCGATGTTACTGTTGACGGAATCTATTCTGTACTGGTTTCCAATGCTGCCGGTTGTGAGAACTTTGATGCTATCAATGTATCTTTCATCACCTGTCAGTCTCAGCGCCCGGGTACACAACATGAAAACGGTCAATCACGTACAGTTTCCATTTCACCAAACCCAGGACATGGAAATGTGGTACTGAGTATTGCCAAAATTAAAAACACAAATGTTGTCGTTACTATCTCTGATATTCTTGGAAATAAGGTATTCTCAAGCCAGGAAACGGCTAATTACAACTTCAATAAGACCATCGATATCCAGCAATTACCTGCAGGTGTTTATATGGTAAAAGTTGAATATGCCGACGAGGTGAATACAATTCGCCTGGTTAAAGAATAACAAATCTTTTTAAAAAAAAGGCTGCCCGAAAAGGCAGCCTTTTTTTTTGCCTTTTTTTTAACTTTTCCATTTCCTTTTCACTTTAGATGACAGTTGATTCACCTCAGAAATTCAGCCATTTACTACACAAAAAGTCGCTTAAACAGAAGAAAATTGATCCGGGCGTTTTACCAGGCTATTTTGCCTTTGTTCAATCAAACCCCGATTCATGAATAGACAGTCTCAACCACGTCCAAGCGCTACTCCTTATCCTATTATATTGATTATAATGATATTAGGATTCATGTTAATTTTCAGAAGTTTGTCCAGAGCCGATGGGCTTGAAAAAGGCCATTTTAACAGCCCTCTTTCATCTATAAACAACCTTCCTGAAGTCAGCGGAATAGACGGGACAGAAGATTTTGTGAGTCGCGTATGCCCCGGCACACCATTGTGCTTTGACATCTTCACAGAGCTTATTTCTGAAAATCAAGAGATTGTAATGGATTGGGATTCAAGCATCCCGGGTGCATCATTCTCAACGGATGGAAAAGCGGCTCCTGTAGGTCACTTTTGCTGGACTCCAAACTTCCGGGATGCGCGACCAGAGTCATACAATTTCACTGTAACCGCTTATGATGAATCCAATCCATTAATAAACAGAAAGGTATATACTTACAGCATTTTTGTTGACAATCTGGCTGTCTCCTTGCAGACTGTGCCCGTAAGCTGTTCAGGAAAATCAGATGGTACGGTTACAGCTATCGTATCTGGCGGAGAAGGGCAATTGCTTTATTCCTGGGCACACTCATCCGAAAGTACAGCTGTTTCATCCGGTCTTTCCGGTGGTTATTATACAGTTACTGTGAGTGATGATTTCGGCTGCAGTGCAGTATCAACCACTTTTGTCCCGGAGCCTAAAAATTTATCGATAAACATGGAAGTCACCCCGTCGGGCTGTCAGGAATCAAACGGGACTGCGAAAGCGACAGTCACCGGTGGAAGTCTTCCCTATCATTATTCCTGGTTTCCTCAAAATGGAGAAGAAGCATTTGCAACATCCCTGAAGGCCGGATGGCATACTCTGTTTATTGAGGATGCAAATGGCTGCCTTGCATCTTCTCAGGTGAAAGTACCAGGGGCGGGACTTGAGATCAGTGCTGAAACTATTGTTCCTGCCAGTTGTGAAGATACTCAGGACGGATCGGCAAAACTTTCCGTATCTGGAAATACAGGTGCATATTCAATCCAGTGGATCCCTGAAGTCAGCAGGGCAACGGAAGTTTACGGACTTGCTTCCGGTGTCTATGAAGCAATCGTAAAAGATGATGCAGGATGTTCATTTACACTGCCTGTCACCATTGGTTTCAGGCATACTCTACCGACACTTGACCTCGGCGGTGATCAAATACTGCCGGAAGGTGAATCGCTTTTTCTTGATGCAGGTCCGGGGTTTAAAGGTTATTTGTGGTCAGATTTCAGCACCGGTGAAGTGCTTGAAGCCAGGAGTCCGGGAACGTATTCCATCCTTGTCACCGACGATTTCGGATGCAAGGCAATTGATGCAGTGGAGCTCCGGAATGAGGCATCGGTGGCTATCCCGCAACCTTCAGGAATCGAAACGTTCAGGGTGTTCCCAAATCCTGCAAAGGACAAAGTGATTGTGAGTTTTTCCAATCCGATGAAAAAGCAAATTTCTTTTCAGGTCACTACATCCTGGGGTGCTGCTGTATACGTACGGACTCCGGAATTAAGTTCATCTGTCAGGGAAGAAATAAATATCCAGGACCTTCCATCCGGAATCTACCTTATCAATGTTGGTTGCGGGGATAAAATATTTTCCAAAAAGCTGATAAAACTATGAGCATACCGTCTGGATTCTTTTCCGGAGAAACCATGCCGGAAACAATATAAAATCATCAGTATACATCAAAAAAAACTACTTTTGGGGGCTTAAATAAGTTCTGTGCTCGCCCTCTTAAAAAAAGAAATCGACAGCTTCCTCAATTCCCTGATCGGGTATGTTGTCATCTTTGTTTTTCTGCTGAGTACCGGACTCTTCCTGTGGATATTTCCGGGAACCGGATTCAATCTGCTTGAAAACGGTTATGCCAATCTGGATTCCCTCTTTATTCTTGCCCCCTGGCTGTTTTTGTTCCTTATTCCCGCTGTCACCATGCGGATGTTCGCGGAAGAAAATAAGACCGGGACCATTGAATTATTACTCACACGCCCGCTGACAGATCTGCAGATTGTGTTTGCAAAATACGCAGCCGCAGTATTGCTTGTTTTGTTTTCAATACTGCCGACCATCATTTATTACATTTCGGTCTACCGCTATGCATCTCCTTTCGGAAATATAGACAGCGCTGGAATAGCAGGGTCCTATCTAGGGCTGATCTTTCTGTGCAGTGGTTTCACTGCCATTGGAATTTTTTCATCCTCCCTGACCAATAACCAGATTATTGCATTCATCCTGTCCGTTCTGCTGTGTTTCTTTTTTTATTCAGGATTTGATTTTCTTTCTGCTCAACTATCTGCATCCGGAGCTGGAAACCTGTTCAGCATTTTCGGAATTTCCCGACACTATGCATCCCTCAGCCGCGGCGTGATTGACACGCGGGACCTTGTGTATTTCCTGTCACTGACTATTTTTTTTCTTGTATTGACTAAATTTATTCTTGAAAAAAGAAAATGGTAATTTTTAATCTCCGCTGACACATTTCCATGGCATCTCGCAACCTTAAAAAATCAAGCCTGATTCAGCTCATTTCCATGCTGCTGATTTTGGTATTTGTAAATATTGTTGCCGCTTCACTTTTTACGCGTATCGATCTCACAGCTGAAAAAAGATATTCGCTGTCCACATCTACTAAAAGAATTGCCGGAGACCTGAAAGATGTTGTGTTGTTTAAAATTTACCTGGATGGGGATTTGCCTCCGGGATTTAAACGTCTTCGGAACAGTACACAGGAATTGCTGGACGAATACAGAATTTATTCCGGAGAAAACATTCAGTATGAATTTATAGATCCGTCCGCAAATGCCGATGAGAAAGAAAGGATACAGCTGTACAAACAACTTTCTGAAAAGGGCCTGACACCGACAAACCTTGAAGAACGTGAAAAAAGCGGGCGTTCCCAACGCCTGGTGTTTCCCGGTGCCATCGTATCTTATAAATCGCGTACAGTGCCTTTGCAGTTGTTGAAAAGTAAAATCGGTGCAGATCCTGAGGAAATGTTGAACAACTCCATTGAAGGACTGGAGTACGAAATTTCCAGCACGCTGCGGAAGATTACCAATGATGTTGCACAAGGAATCGCATTTCTCCAGGGACAGGACGAACTCAATACAAAACAACTCACCGATATCGCCAAGGGCCTGAGTGAGTATTATCGCGTGGATACTGTGTCCATCCATGGCCGCCTGGATGCACTGAAACATTACAAGGCAATTATCATAGCAAAACCGCGCACTGCATTTGACGAGAAAGATAAATTTGTGATCGACCAGTTTATCATGCACGGCGGGCGGGTTTTATGGCTGATTGACCGGATGGAAATAAATATGGATAGCCTTGCTGAGACCAGCACCAATATTGCCATTGCAAATGATCTCAACCTGGACGACATGCTCTTTCGTTACGGTGTGCGCATAAATACCAACCTGATCATGGATTTACAAGCCGCTCCGATTCCGGTCGTCACCGGCATGGTCGGGAATCAGCCCAGGCAGGATCTTTTTCCCTGGTTTTATTTCCCCTTACTCAATCCGGAGAACAGGCATCCGATTGTCAATAATCTCAATGCAATAAAAGGCGAATTCATGAGCACGCTGGATACAATAGAAGCCCTCAATATCCGGAAGACTATTCTGCTCACCAGTTCGAAATTTTCAAAA
>DAORHY010000224.1:0-6099 GCA_035438225.1 Bacteroidia bacterium | reverse complement strand
GTATTGTATGGCCAGGGATTGGAAATTATCAAAGGTGACACTGTGTTCCGCGAAAAACTTGCCATCCTGGCAGATGGTGATTCAGCAAATTACATAGCAACCATTCCCAACCAGAATGACGGCCAGCCTGTTTGGTTCCGCCTGACTTCTATATCTGATTCTGGTTTTGTATGTGAAAACTATCTCCATGATTTTCCGAGAGTCATCCGGTATACCCTGGAAGGACCGGGAGTACTGGTGATTCAGCTGGAAGGAATTGTTGACAGCCTGCCGAAATCCCAGGAACTCATCCTGCGCCGTGCCAAGGTGCGCTTAATGCCCTGAAACCTGATTTTTTTAATCTAAAAAAATAAAAATCCATACCCTTATCCATGAAGCAACTCATCGAATGTGTTCCGAATTTCAGCGAAGGAAAAGATCTGAATATCATCCGTCAGATCACGGATCAGATAGAAAGTGTTGACGGAGTAAAATTGCTGAACGTTGACCCGGGGAAAGCTACCAACCGGACGGTCGTCACTTTCGTCGGCGAACCGGGCCCGGTTGTGGAAGCTGCCTTCCGGGCCATCCGGAAAGCATCTGAAATAATTGACATGAACAAACACAAAGGCGAACATCCGCGCATGGGAGCAACAGATGTTTGTCCATTCATTCCGATCAGTGGAATCTCCATGGAAGAAACTGTAGTGTATGCAAAAAAACTGGGAGAGCGGGTCGGAAGAGAATTGAACATTCCTGTCTACCTGTATGAATCTGCCCAGGACAATCCGGAGAGAAAAAATCTATCCGTAATCCGCGCCGGTGAATATGAAGGTTTTTTCAAAAAGATAAAATTGCCAGAATGGAAGCCTGATTTCGGACCCGCAGAATTTCCTACTTCCTGCGGAGCAACCGTTATCGGAGCCCGCGATTTTCTGGTCGCATACAATGCAAATCTGAATACTACTTCCGTCCGCCGTGCGAATTCCGTTGCCTTCGATGTGCGGGAAAACGGAAGGAAAGTCACCAACGAAAAAGGAGAAGAAGTCGTTCAGCCCGGAGCATGCAAGGCAGTAAAAGCCATCGGCTGGTATATTGAAGAATATGGAATTGCGCAGGTCAGTATGAATCTCACCAATATTTCAGTGACACCAGTTCATATTGCTTTCGATGAATGTGTGAAAAGCGCCTACAACCGGGGCATGCGTGTAACAGGTTCAGAGCTGGTAGGATTGATCCCCTTAAAAGCCATGTTGGATGCAGGCGCCTATTTCCTGAAAAAACAACAACGGTCAACCGGGGTTTCGGAGCAGGAGCTGATAAAGATTGCAGTAAAATCAATGGGCCTCGATGAACTTGGCCCCTTCAAACCTCACGAAAGAATCATCGAATACCTGCTGAAGGATAAATCGTCAGAAAAGTTGGTGAGCATGAGCCTGACCGACTTTGCCAATGAAACTGCCTCCGAATCACCGGCGCCCGGAGGAGGTTCCATTGCTGCATATACAGGTGCATTGGGAGTGTCCCTGGGAACAATGGTGGCCAATCTGAGTTCCCATAAGAAAGGTTGGGATACCAAATGGGAAGAGTTTTCTGACTGGGCCGGGAAGGGACAAGCTATAAAATCGGAGTTGTTG
Source organism: Bacteroidia bacterium (assembly GCA_035438225.1). Taxonomy (GTDB): domain Bacteria; phylum Bacteroidota; class Bacteroidia; order AKYH767-A; family 2013-40CM-41-45; genus JADKJP01. Next base: position 4,483 of record DAORHY010000224.1, on the reverse strand, counting down.
AAACTGGTGGATGAAGATACCAGGGCATTCAATCAGATCATGAATGCTTTTGGCCTTCCGAAAAGTAATGATGAGGAGAAAAAAGCCCGATCTGAAGCCATCGAAGCAGCAACCCGAAACGCCACGGAAGTTCCTTACAAAATAATGGAACTGAGCTTTGCTTCCATGACGGTGTTGAAAGCAATGGCAGAGAATGGAAATCCAAACTCCGTTACAGACGCAGGTGTCGGTGCTTTGTGTGCCAGATCAGCTGTAATCGGAGCTTTTTTAAACGTCCGTATCAATTCCGGAGGTCTGAAAGACAAGGCTTTTGTTGAATCAATTCTGGAAGCCGGTCAGAAATTGGTTGAACAGACAATTGCAGCAGAAACGGAAATTTTGAAAATTGTTGATACAAAAATCAAATGAGCCGGAAAGTCAAACATTTATTGACTTTTTTCGTAGAATATTGTATATTATGAGGGTATCGCTTTCCTGAATGCATAATTCAATAAAGTGGTATTTCTTTCAGGAGCATGTGGTCGAAAAAAGCATTTACTAGATTCTTCTTTTCATTTCCGATACAACTGGTGGTTGTTCTGTTAAAGAAAAACCACATTTTGTTATTGTATTGGTTTATCCTTTTCGGTTGGATCACGAATACATCGTCAAAAACATTTGGTATCCCCTTCCTCTTCCTCGACCCGGAATATATGGGAACCGTGGGATTCACTTCCTTTTTTATTATGGGATTTGCCACGGGCAGTTTTATCATGGTGTACAATGTCTCCAGTTACATCGTGAACGGCTTCCGTTTCCCTTTCATTGCCACGCTTGCACGTCCTTTCCTGAAGTATACAATCAATAATTTTATTGTCCCCTCCGTATTCGTCCTGACGTACCTGGGCAATATTTTTTACTTCCAGCTGAGCAATGAATACCAGAGTATATGGACAGTCCTGGTCCACCTGCTGGGTTTTGTTACCGGCATGACCTTGATCATCATGGTCACGCTCACTTATTTTTTCCAGACCAACAAGGATATCGTTCACATGTTCGGAGTGGAAACCTCTGATGCCGACCCGAACGCCCCGGTGGCGGAACATCTCCTCGAGATGAAGGAATTCAAACCAAAACGTAAACTTTTTGGTAGTCGTAAAAAAAATTATGAAAAAGTCTGGCGTGTGGATACCTACCTCAGCACCTTCACCAAAGTAAAACTGGTACGCAGGACCGGACATTATACACGTGAGATGGTGGAATCGGTATTTCGCCAGAATCACCTCAATGCAGCTATTGTTGAAATTATCGTGTTCGGGCTCTTCATCATCATGGGCTTGTTCAAAGACTATTCCTTCTTCCAGATCCCTGCCGGTGCAAGTGTATTGCTGATTTTCTCCATGTTCATCATGCTCAGCAGTGCCTTCAGATTCTGGTTGAAAGCCTGGGCAGGTTCGGTATTTATTCTGCTGATTATTGTCTTGAACTCACTTTCCCGTTTGGGTATCTTCTACCCGGACAACAAAGCATACGGAATGGAATACAATGTTCCACCGGCAACTTACAGCATCAACCGGTTTAATTCCCTGGATGATGCCATTACTGTTCAGGCAGACTATGACAGTACACTCAGGATACTCGAACGCTGGAAAGAAAAATTCATCACGGAACGTGAAAAACCAAAAATGATTTTCATCAACTGTTCCGGTGGCGGCTTGCGTGCTTCGATCTGGGCATTCAGGATCATGCAGGTTTCGGACAGCCTTACCAATAATGAGTTCAGTAAATCCACCCAGCTCATCACCGGAGCTTCCGGAGGAATGATCGGAGCAGCCTATTACAGGGAACTAATGCTGCAGCAGCGGCTTGGGCTGATGAAGAGGTTTGACAGTGAAAAATGCATCAACAATATCGGTAAGGACCTGCTCAATCCGGTCGCATACAGTGTGACTGTCAGTGACGTTTTCTTTAATATTCAGAAATTCAAAGATGGCAATACTCAATTCTCCAAAGACCGGGCCTATGCTTTCGAGAAACAGTTAAATGAAAATACAGGATCCGTACTTTCCAAACGGCTGACTTCGTACAGGCAACCTGAAGCCAGCGCCCTGATTCCGATGATGGTATTTTCGCCTACCATTGTAAACGATGGACGAAGGCTGATGATCTCACCGCAATCCATCAGTTACCTCGCCAGCCACCAGAAAGACACCTCATTTACATTCGAACCAACGATTGATGAGATTGAATTCCGCCAATTGTTCAGGGACCAGAGTGCTGACCATGTTAAATTCACTTCAGTACTGAGAATGAATGCAACCTTCCCGTACATCCTGCCTGCCGTCACACTCCCCAGCCATCCTCAAATCCAGGTGATGGATGCCGGTATCCGTGACAACACCGGACTGAAAACTTCTCTGAAGTTTCTGTATGTCTTCAGGAAATGGATTGAAGAAAATACCAGCGGTGTGATTTTCGTCGATGTTCGTGATTCCCATAAAGCAAGGCCAATCGAAGAAAAACCAAGAATGACATTTCTTGAAAACATCATCACACCCCTTGGAAACATCTATGGCAATCTTCTCACCATCCAGGACTACAACCAGGATGAAGCGTATGAATATGCGAAATCATGGTTCCATGCTCCGTTCAATTTTGTAATCTTTGAATTACCGACTAAGGAACAGGACATCTCACTTTCATGGCACCTGACAACACGTGAAAAGCGCCTGGTTGAAAATTCAGTCAGCCTGCCTCAAAACGAACTGGCTATGAAAAAACTGCTGGAGCTGCTTTCCACTGAAAACAAAAAGGCCTATACTCCACTCCTTGTCGAGCAGGATGACTCAACAACAAGTCCTTCTGATGTGCAATAATTTTTAGTAGCTGAGCAGGTTTTGTAGTTGCATTCCAAACCTTTTCTTCGGAAGAAAATTCCATTCCAGTTCCAGGTTCATCGGCACCGGAGTATCCAGGCTTGCCGATCGTATCAAGGGTGCATCCAGGAATTCAAAAGCATGTTCCGCAATCTCCGCTGAAATTTCTCCTCCAATTCCGCCGGTCATGGTGTCTTCGTGAAGAATTATTGCCCTGCCCGTCTTTTTAACGGAAGCCAGCACGGTTTCTTTATCCCATGGCAACAATGTTCTCAAATCGATCAGGTCGGCAGAAATTTCCTTGTGCTCATTGAGATATTCAAGCGCCCAATGCACTCCGAGTCCGTAAGAAATGATACTTACCTGATTGCCTTCGCGAACAAGGCGTGCTTTTCCGATCTCGGTGGTATAATAATCGTCCGGAACATCCTCTGTTATACTTCTGTAAAGCGCTTTGTGCTCAAAGAACATCACAGGATTTGGATCTTCTATCGCGGAAATGATCAAGCCCTTGGCATCCGACGGAAAAGCCGGGTAAACAACTTTTAAACCCGGTGTGTGTACGAACCAGGCTTCATTGGATTGCGAATGGAACGGACCTGCATTTACCGCTGCCCCTGTCGGCATGCGAATGACCACATCCACATTCTGACCCCAGCGATAATGAGTCTTTGCCAGGTTATTTACAATCTGGTTGAAACCACAGGTCACAAAATCGGCAAACTGCATTTCCACAATGGCTTTCATCCCATTAATTGCAAGTCCCTGGGCTGCACCGATAATTGCAGATTCGCACAACGGGGTGTTTCTGATCCTTGCTTTTCCAAACTCTTCAACAAAACCCTGTGTCGCTTTAAATACTCCGCCGTATTCGGCAATATCCTGACCCATGATGACAAGATTTGGATGCTTTCTGAATGCTTGACGCATTCCATCGGAAATCGCATCGAGGTAGCGTTTTTCAGTTTTCGCAGGTGTTTCAGGTTGAACAGCAATTATTGGTCTGTTGTCAAAAAGATCTTTTAACTGTAGTGCTGTATCCGGAGCCGGGTTATTTTCTGCAAATGTAATCTCAAGGTTTTTCTCAATCTCTGACTTTATCTCTTTACGAACCAGAGATATAAATGCTTCATCGATCACTTTTTCTTTAAGCAGAAAATTCTCGAAATTATTCACCGGATCTTTCTTTCCCCAGAGGTCAAAAAGCTCCTGAGGGACATATTTTGTCCCGGAAGCTTCCTCATGTCCTCTCATACGGAATGTGAGGCATTCCAGCAATACCGGACGTGGGTTCTCCCGGATAGAAGCCGCCAGGGTTTTCATTGTACTGATTGTCTCGAGAATGTTGTTTCCGTCCACCTGGATTGCCTCCATCCCATATCCGATTCCTTTGTCGATGAATTGCTTCATCCGGAATTGTTCGCTGGAAGGAGTTGACAACCCGTAACCGTTGTTTTCGATGATAAACAGGACAGGGAGTTGCCAGACGGCAGCAACATTGAGACTTTCATGAAAATCACCTTCGCTTGAACCACCATCGCCGGAGAAAACAGCCGTTACCTTTTTTTCTTTTTTCAACAGATTTCCCAGGGCAATTCCATCTGCGACACCGAGTTGCGGACCGAGAT
>DAORHY010000223.1:0-6168 GCA_035438225.1 Bacteroidia bacterium | reverse complement strand
GATTACGTTCCGTATCCCCTTCTTATCACAATATTTTTTTACTTCGTTTACAACCTGCGGCCGCCCTCCGGTAAATAAAAACTGATATTCCGGCAACAGGCGCGCTGCTTCAAATATGTAAATCAATTCCAGAACATCAAGCCCGAGTTTTCCGGTATAAACGATCAATGGTGCACTTCCCCGGTAATCGATAATCCTTCTTGCATCCTCCTTTCCCGGATCGTTCTTATACACAGGAACCGGAGCCAATGAAAGGATGAACTTTTCTTCGGGAACATCAGCAATTTTCCGGATCGCTTCCCGGGTGGTGGACACACCGGCAAAAACACCGTCAGATCCTTTCACAACTTTTTTATAGAGGCGTGTAGATTTTACTTCTGCCGCCATGAAGATGACTTTTACCCGAAATAATTTTCCGAATATTTTTTTCAATCGTAATGCCGGCACCAGCAATTTCGGATCACGGGAAAACAAAACTGTTTGATGTCTGGAAAACAGTGATGAAATAAATAGCCGCAGGGTACTGAAGGTAAAGGCCAGCATCATCCAGAACAGGAAAACATACTTCGTGGAAGTTTCTCTCAGGGGAGTAAATAAAATTCGTGTGCGAACAGGATGCTGAAGTCCGTAGCTTTTTGGAATATTGTCCGGAGAAATATTTCCTTTCATGTACGTAAAAGGATAGACGATGGTCACAGGCACTCCATGACCGGCAAAACTGTCGCACAACCGCATGTCGAAAATCCGGTTCGTTGTCGGCCGCAGGAGGCAATAGGGAGAGAATACAACGATGCGCAAAGGCTTTGGCGTAATCATCAGGCAGGTAAAATCACACAGCTCAATTTTCGCAGAACTAAATCAGCGTGCTTATTTGACAACAAACTCATAAGACAAAACAGACATGATCAAAACATCCCTGAATTCACCCTGTTTAAACAGATCGTCCCGCAATACGCCTTCCTCTGAGAAACCGCACGCCCGGTATACTTTGATAGCGGCAGCATTGTCTTTTCTGACTTTCAGATACACCCGGTGCAATCCAAGTTCCCGGAATGCGAAGTAAAGTGTTTTCATACACGCCTCCTTACCGTATCCTTTACCACTCTGTGCTTTGTCAACAAGAATAGCAAATTCTGCCTGACGGTGAATCTGGTTAACATTTTTCAGGAATGTCATTCCGGCGAGCTTTCCATCACCAATGACTTCAATCCCAAAAACTGTCATGGGAAAATTTGAGCTCAGAATTTTTACATACCACTCTTTTTCCTGTTCATAGCTGACAGGAAAAGGGTGACCGGAAAAATCATTTCTCACCTCCGGCTGATTTCTCCATTGCCAGGTAATGAGTGCATCGTCGGGGGTAAGCGCTCTTAAACGGATATGACTGATTCTTTCTGACATGGATATGTTAAAGGAGGTCTTCTTTTTCCCAGCGGTAACGCTGCAGTATCGATTTGTATTTTGAGGCTTCGTCTGCAAAACGTTTGTCCCAATCATTCACGAGTAAGTCGTAAGCTTTCGTATCAAAGATACGTTTCCCGATATAGAATTTTTCGGTCAGGGTTGAAAAATTTTTTTTAAAGACCAGGAGGGGATCCTCTTTATCGGGGGAAAGTCCGCCACCAAGATGCAATTTTTTCATCCCTGCACTTCTTGACCAGCTGATCCCGGTATGTACCATCAGGTTGCTGACAGCCAGTTTTTTCCCGGATTCTGTTGCAGCAGAAAGAAAATAATGCCCGATTCGTCCACCGCCAAGAAAAACAGACGCTCCGAGGATTTCGCTATCTTTTTTTGCAAGCACGAGGCAACCCTTCTCCCGGACAAGTTTTTTCAACTGCTGAAAGAAAGCAGGCGAGAAATAGTACATCCTTGCAGCTTTGAGGAGTTTCATGTTCTCAGTATAAATCCGGACAAATTCATTAAAATATTCACAGGCATCATCCCTGACCGCGAGGACACCGTGCTTCTCTGCTTTGCGGATTTTATTTCTGTTCTGGCTTGTGTACGATTTAAAAATATCTTCCATACTTCTTTCCAGCTCAACGTACACATACTCTCTCAGGGGCACTACCGTGATGTTTTTTTCCTTTCCTGCCTGCTCGGCATTGTGCAGCAGCGGATGAAAACGAATGAATTCGCATACAACTTTCTGCTCCCTGCACCAGGAAACAAATGCTCCTGTTGCTCTTTCCTGAAAACCGGGCTCGTCAGAACTCCACAATGGACCCGTATAACCGTACACATTTTCAATATCCTGGTATCCGCTTCCCAGGATTGAATTCTTCACCGGACGAATCAGGAACGGGTAATAAAAAACTGCGTCTTGTTCCCTGTAAGTAAATAAACGAATCGCACCGTCGCCGTTGAGTTCGTACAACAACAAGTAATCAAACGTATAATTAATATCCCGGAGAGCGTCAGGAAGGAACCCAAACCACTCTTCCCAGGATGCCCGCTGTGAAGAATCAAAAACTTCTACTGTATCTGCAACAGAATGCATGGTTTCATCAGGACTGTGTGCGCATGAACTCCTTAATCTTTCGGGTGACTGTCAGAATCTGGCTCTTTGTCAGTTCCGGGAAGCTCGGGAGAATAAGACATTGATGATTCAGACGGTCGGCTACTTCATTTCCGGTTGCATACTGATGAAGGTGGGCATGCTGATTAATCGCATAAAACATTGGGCGTGTTTCAATATTGTTTTCGAAAAGAAACAATTCGAGGTTACGCTTTTTCTGCTGATTGAATTTTTCAAATCGCAGGGCAAACATCCATTGTGCGTGCTCCGTATCGGGTTCCGTTTGCTGGAGGCGGATCCCTTCCACATCCTTCAATTCCTGTGTGTACAAATCGAATACTACTCTTTTTCTTTCCCTGATTTCCGGTAGTATTTCAAGCTGACCATACAGCAATGCAGCCTGTATGTTTGTCATCCTGTAATTGTACCCAAGTTTATCATGAATGTACCGGACACTGGACTGGCCTTGCCCCCGCACTGAGTTGAGGTATTCGAACAAGGATTCATCCTGAGTGAAAACTGCACCCCCTTCGCCACTGGTAATTGTTTTGTTACCAAAAAACGAAACGGAAGCCATGAGTGACCGGGTTCCTGAAAACTGACCGTTGTATTTTCCGAACAAGCCTTCACAGTTATCCTCAACAATCAGCATTTTTGGAAAACGTTTTTTCAAAGCTGGGACATTCACAATATTCCCCAGGTTGTGGACCACCAGGAAAGCAGTCTCCTCGTCCGGAACCGGGATTTTATTGTGGTCGATATTCCAGGTATGTTCATCCGCATCAACAGTAATGAAATCAAACCCTCCGGAGAATAAAAAACTGTTCCATGCGGCTACATACACATTGTTCGGTACAATAATTTTACGGACGTGCGGATATTTAAATTTCAGCCCAAGAGCAAGCATGTGTGTTGCACAGGTACCGTTGTTGACCATGATAACATATTTACTTCCAACAATCTCTTTCAGCTTTTCTTTTGCCTTGTCGATGTAAACACCCTGGGAAGAAATCCAGGTAGAATCCAATGCATCATGGGCGTACCTGAGGCACTCCTTCGGTAAATAAGGTTGGTAAATGGGCAGCATAGTCCGTTCATAAAGCTGCAAATTCCGGTTTACGGAATGTACAGGCTGTATACCTGATACTCAGCTTTCCCCCTAAAAGTTACTAAAAACAAGATGGCAAAATTGCATTACCGAATAAAAAGGGCATTCATGGAGAAGCGGAAACAGCTTCCCGTAAGTGCAAGGCCTCTTCCTTTTTCATCTTTTTAATTGCCTCATAAGTAAAAATAAACAGATTCATAACATTTGTGATCAGCAAAGCGAGTGACATTCCGGCAGCATGCCATGTGGGGACGAGCAACCAGGCGGAAACTGAGCCAATCAAAATTGTAAATACATACACTTTTACCCGCATCCTGACAAGGCCCAAACTTTGAACCAGTGGCAGAACCCAGAAGGTACTTGCACCCAACACAGCACCAATTAAAAAGTAATAAAACGGCAATGCTGCAGGACTGTATTCGCTACCATACACGGTAACGATAATCCATTCGTTAAAGAAAAAAGCTACAATGAGAAACAGCAGGGAAGGAATCATTGCCAGAGAAGTAATCTTCAACAACATCCGTCTAATTTCCGGAAATCTTTTTTCTGCGAGCAGTTTGCTCAACTGGGGATAAATGGATTGCACCAAAGGATCCGAGAGTGTAAAAACAGAAAATGCTACCTTTTTTGCGACCGAATAAAAACCGACTTGTTCCGCGTTTGAGAGGGCACCAAGCAGAAGGACGTCGCCCTGTGAAATAACCGTTTTCAGTGAGTTGCCAATGGAGTTTCCGACAACGAACCTCGAGAAACTCCGTTGGTCTTCGCTGACAATGGAAGTACTGACAGCATGGTGAGGCATCAATTCCTTTCTCAGCTCCCAAAAAGCAAGAGCATTACAAATGAGGCCATTTAAAAACCGTGTGAGAATCACAGCAACAAAAAATACATTCAGGTCTTTTGGATAAAAGAATACTGCAACTGCGATCATCCCTGTTTCCAGTACATCCATAATCATCTGGATGACGGAACTGAGTTTGAACTTATAGTACAGCCTCAGCAATCCGCGGGAAATTGAATTTACATAGGTAATGCTCGCCGCAATTGCATACGCAACAATGAACCATTCCAGACCCGGTTTTTCAAAAAATGCCGAGTATGAAATAAAACTGAGCAATGCCACTACAACCACGGAAACCAGTGCCATGACAAAGCTGGCGACAAGGCTGCTTTTCACCATGGCCATGAGCTTGTCAGTGCGCTGTTCGCCCTGGTAAACAGCACCAAACTTAATCAGCGCAGTTCCGATATTCGGATTTAAAAATTCCTGAATGAGGGCAACAAAGGCAACCACGATTGCATAGGTACCATATATTTCAGCTCCGAGTCCACGGGCAATTACAACGGAGCGCAGAAATGCCAGAGCAGTACTAAAGAAGTTTGAAAAAAAGACCCAGGTGCTGTTCTTAAAAAGCGTTTTGCTCTCAGCATCGAGTCGTTTTTTAAAAAACTTCATAGGTTCTTTCAGGAGGTAGTGTTCACAAAATCGGAACAGGCATCACCTTACTTTATTCGGGCTTTGTATCTTTCTTTTTTTCCCTGCCTGTTTTTCTGCGGGAAAATATTTTCTTTTTCTTTCCGGTTTCTTCGTCTTCGTAATATCCATAACCACTTCCATAGCCATAGCCATACCCGTAGCCATACCCGTAACCATAGCCATACCCATATGGCAGACTTCCTGCTTTTACGGCGTTCAGGATAATACTGAGATTTCTGATCCGACCGTCTTTGTACATTTTGTTGATGATTTCCAGGTGGTGCTTCCGCGTGACATTCTGACGAACAACATAGATCACCGAAGAAGCGTATTTGGTGAGCATCATCGCATCTGTGATCAGACCAATCGGAGGCGAGTCAATAATGACATATTCGTATCGTTCCTTGAGGTAACTCATCAGGTCATCCATCTTATCACTGAGAAGCAATTCAGACGGATTCGGGGGCTTGGGGCCGGAGAGTACAAAGTCCAGATTTTTCACACCGGAAACCTGCACAATCTCATCCAGTGTCGCTGCACCAATCAGGTAATTACTGACTCCCGTCTCACTTTTCAGGTCAAACCGTTCGGGTGATTTTGGTTTGCGCAAATCCAGTCCGACAAGAACAGTACGCTTTCCTGAAAGTGCGATGATCCCGGCGAGATTGAGCGCACAATAACTTTTCCCTTCCGCGCTCACTGAAGATGTGACAAGAACAATTGTGGTTTTTTTGGGATCCGGCTGAAAATACTGAAGGTTGGTCCGGATGGAACGAAATGCTTCAGCAATATAACCCTTGGGATTATCGTGTACTACCAGCTCCGAATCAACATTACTGAGTCCGACAATACCCAGCAAAGGAATGGAAGTGGATCGTTCAAGTGTAGAGCGGTCACGGATTTTATCATTGAGAGCATCCCGGAAATAAGTGAAGCCGGCAGGCAGGAGTAATCCGATTAACATTGCAATTGCAAACACTGCGCATTTAACCGGACGAATGGGGAGAGAACTTGCATGTCCACGGTCAACGAGTTTATTATCGGAAATGGTTGAGGCCA
>DAORHY010000222.1:0-6206 GCA_035438225.1 Bacteroidia bacterium | reverse complement strand
GAAAGTGAAACCGGGAGTATACTGAATTCCAGATGTGTTTGTGTTGAAAGTGGCATTCCATCCGATGAAATGTATTCTCCGAAGGGTATCCATCCTGAACCGATTGCAAGCAGTCCAAGCACTGCCAGGGGAAACAACATTGCAGCAGGGGCTTCACCATGATGCGCATCCGTGTGGGAACTGTAGGATTTGTTCCAGAAGATGGAAAAATAAAGTCTGAACATATAAAAAGCCGTGATGCCTGCCGTGATCAAGCCGATAGCATAAATCAGCATATCCGAATGATAAGCGGCCAGAAGTATTTCTTCCTTACTGAAGAATCCTGAAAAGGGCGGAACCCCGGCGATTGCCAGGCAGGCCACCAGGAATGTAATGTGTGTTACCGGTAAATATTTCCGAAGACCTCCCATGTCCTTCATTTCATTACTGTGTACGTAGTGGATCACTGCACCGGCACCCAGGAATAATAAAGCCTTGAACATCGCATGGGTGAACAAGTGAAACATTGAGGCCGTATACCCCAGGCCTGATTCTCCTCCGTATCCGGAAACACCCAGCGCAAACATCATGTACCCGATCTGCGACATGGTGGAATAAGCCAACACCCGTTTGATGTCGGTTTGAGTACAGGCAATCAACGCAGCAATCAGAGAGGATATGGCACCGGTATAGGCAACTATTTCAAGAGCCACAGGGCAGGAAAGTGCGAAGACCGGGAACAAACGCGCTACGAGGTAAACTCCGGCCACCACCATCGTGGCTGCATGGATCAAAGCAGAGACCGGAGTCGGACCTTCCATTGCATCCGGAAGCCATACGTGGAGTGGAAACATTGCAGATTTTCCGGCGCCACCGACAAACACCAGTGTCAAACCCCAGGTTAGTGCAGAAACTCCAAGAAAAGTTGCAGAGGATGCAGCTCCTGCATAGGGAGAACCAGCCGTTGTCAACCGTTCAGTGAGGGTTGTAAAATCAAGTGTCCCGGAATAATATGACAAAACCAGGATACCAATCAAAAATCCAAGGTCTGCAAAACGGGTTACGATGAAGGCTTTTTTCGCTGCGGCAACCGCAGAAGGCTTATTGTAATAAAAACCAATGAGGAGAAAAGAAGAAACACCAACCAGTTCCCAGAAGATATACGTTTGAAAAATATTGGTTGATAAAACCAACCCAAGCATTGAGAATGTAAACAGGGAAAGAAACGAATAATAAGTAGCGTACCGCTCCTCCCCTTTCATATAACCCAAACTATAAACATGCACCATCAGGGAAACAAAGGTCACAACAACAATCATCATCACTGAGATTGGATCCAGCAATAGGCCCAAATTAATCGACAGCGTCTCACTAAAACTCAGCCAGGTGAATTGCACTGGAATGATTGCCGTAAACGCTTCTCCTTCTTTTCCAAAACCGAAAAAATAACTGTAAGCAGTAGCCAGACTAATCGCCGCTGAAGCAGTCAGTGAAAGTGTTCCGATGATACCCGATAAATTTCCAATATACCTCCTGCCAAACAATCCCAGGAGCAGGAAGGTTGCAAGGGGAAGCAGCGGGATCAGTAACAGCAGTGTAATATTCATTGTTCTATAATTCTTCGGGTCAATTCATTTCATCCAATTCTTTCCGTCCTTTTCAGCCGGTCCTAATCCTTCATCACTTCTGCATCTTCGACATCAATGGATTTATGCCTGCGGTAGAGGTTGATGATAATTGCAATTGCAACGGCAGCTTCCGCAGCAGCTATTGCAATAATAAATATGGAAAAGAAAACCCCTTCCATTTTTCCGGGAAAGAGGTACTTGTTAAACGCAAGGAAATTTATATTCACACTGTTCAGCAACAACTCGACCGACATCAACATGACGATCAGGTTTCTCCTCGTGAGAAACCCATAAATACCGATGAAGAATAAAGTGGTACTCAGAATCAATAGCTCTGTCAACCCAATCTGGTTCATTTGTCTCCCGGAGTTTTAATGGCAATCACAATACATCCAATCATTGCTGCCAGTAGCAATATACTTACAACTTCAAACGGCAATGCGTATCCGCCTTCTTCCACACTCAGCATCTTCAATCCGATAGCCGAGACACTCACTTCTGCCGCCGGCTCCAAGGAAGGAAGGAAAGTATGTTGAAGCAGTGTTGTCAGCGTCAGCAGAAATCCGCAGAGCACCGCCAATCCTGCAAACAGTCTGCGGTTAAGCTTTGGCCGGGGCATGTCCAGAGAAGCAGTTTGCGTGAGGAAGATGGAAAAAATAATCAGGACGACGATCCCACCCACATAAACGATGATCTGAACGGCAGCAAGGAATTCGTATTCCATCCAGAAATACAGTCCGGCAATTCCAATCAGGGAAAAGAGAAGATAGACTGCTGAACGAAAGATTTTACGCGAAGTCACCGCCATAAATCCTCCTCCGAGAATCAGGGCGGCAATCAGGTAGAATATTAGTGAGTGAACGCTCATTACTCCACACCCTCCATTAATTTTGATCCGGGTTGATTCAATACTTTCGTAAGATCGGCACGATTGTAAACACTATGTTCAAATGTCTGGGCCATTTTGATGGCATCCGTCGGGCATGCTTCAATGCACAGATTGCACATGGTACAAAGTTCAAGATGGTAAACAAATGTATCGATGGCCTTTTTCTTCTTTCCTTCCGGACTGACTTCAAATTTGGTGATGATCTTGATTGTACCATTTGGACAAGCCAGTTCACATGCAGTACAGCCCGTACAACGGTGTTCGTTCCTTTCCGTGTGAGGCATCACAACTTCACCGCGAAAACGTTCAAACAACACAAGTGTGTCCCGGTTATCCGGGTATTGCTCGGTAATTATTTCTTTATGGTGGGTAAAGTAGTATCCAGTCATTTTCATCCCTTTCAGGAGAGATGATATGCTCCGGTAAACCGTCTTTACATATTCTTTTAAAAAACCCATATCAGTGCTTTCAATACTTTTTTTTCATTCTTCTCCGGTCACCATTCACTCTAAAAATGCCATCCTAAAATTCCAATCGCCGTCATCAGCAACAAATTAATCAGGCCGATCGGAAGCAGGTATTTCCATTCCAGATTCAACAATTGATCAATCCTCAATCTTGGGAAAGTCCACCTGAACCACATGATAACAAAGATCAGGAAGAATGTCTTTCCAAAAAACCAGACAGAAGACGGAATATAATCCATGATTTGGTTGAACGCAGCCCATCCTCCGATGTGAAACGGCATCCAGCCTCCAAGAAATAAAGTAGCGCCGATAGCTGTGACAATGAAAATATTCACGTACTCTGCAAGAAAGAAGAGTGCAAATTGCATTCCACTGTATTCGGTATGAAATCCGGCAGTTAATTCCGACTCTGCTTCCGCCAGGTCAAAAGGAGCGCGGTTGGTTTCTGCAGTGACTGCAATGATAAAAATAACGAAAGAAACGAGTGCAGGGATATGGCCTTTGAACAGCCACCATCCTGTTTGCTGGCTGGCAACTATATCGGATAGGCGCAAACTGCCGGTTAGAATTACGATGGAAAGAATCGCCAGTCCGGCAGACAATTCATAACTCACGATCTGCGCTCCGCTTCGCATGGCGCCCAACAAAGAATATTTGTTATTACTGGACCATCCTGCCATGAGGATTCCGATCACTGAAATGGAAGAAATTGCGGATATATACAGGACACCGATATTGATATCCCAGATCTGAACATTTTTCGCAAAGGGAATCGGTGCCATCAGGAGCATGGCAACCATCATCACGATATATGGAGCCAGGTTGAATAAAAATTTATCGGCTCCTGCCGGTCTCAGACCTTCCTTCAGAATCAGCTTTAAAGTATCTGCGAGCGTCTGAAATATTCCTTTGGGGCCCACCCTGTTTGGACCCAGACGAATCTGCATGTAGGCGGATACTTTTCGTTCCATAAACACAAGCACCAGTCCCAGAAAAGCAAAAAGTCCGATCATCAGTAAACCAACAATAAAAAACTCGGAGAGCAAGGCGAGCTTTGCAGGGAGGTGCCCATACAACCAGGTTTGAATTTGACGACTGATACTTTCCAGACTAAACATTCTGCTTTCTTAATTAACAAAGATTCTTTTCAACGGTCAATATCGGGGATCACGAGATCAAGAGTTCCCATCGTAGCTACAAGGTCTCCGATTTTTCCGCCTACTGACATGTGATTCAATGCCGATAAATTCGAAAACCCCGGAGAACGGAATTTAATGCGGTAAGGGGTTGTGCCGCCTTCACTTACAACATAGACACCGAACTCTCCACGCGCTGTTTCCACCATGGAGTAGAATTCGCCTTTAGGCAATTTCAAAACTGCTTTCGTTTTGGCCTGAAATTCACCTTCTGGAATGTTGTCAATGAGCTGCTCAATAATGGCAACAGACTGGCGCATTTCATCCATACGAACGAGATACCGCGAATACGAATCACCTTCAGAGCGGAGCACTTCTTCAAACTTCACTTTTGAATAACAATCATACGGATACAACTTCCGGATATCACAGGAGACACCGGAAGCTCTTGCTACCGGGCCGCTGCAACCATACGAAATAGCATCCGCCTTCGAAATGATTCCGACACCTTTCATTCGCTCTTGGAAAATAATATTTCCGGTAACGAGTTCATCGTATTCACCGAATTTCGACTTCAGATCGGAAACGAATTGTTTTACCTTACTTTGAAATTCAGGATGGATATCGATCATCACCCCTCCGGGCACCATGTAGTTCATGGTCAGCCTCGCACCACAGGTTTGTTCCATGATGTCAGTGATCATTTCGCGCTCCCTGAATGCATGAAAGAAGGGTGTAATGGCGCCAACGTCCATGGCCATTGCTCCCCACCACAACAGGTGTGAAGCAAGACGCGTCAATTCATCCATCAATACCCTGATTACCTGAGCCCGCTCCGGAATTTCAATCTGCAATCCCTTTTCCACTACAAGTGCACACGCATGGTTATTTATGTGCGAACTGAGGTAGTCCATCCGTGAGGTTGTGTAAATAAACTGCCGATAACTCAGGCTCTCACACATCTTCTCAATGGAACGGTGGATATATCCAAGGTGGGGATCCACGTGCCGGATTGTTTCGCCGTTCAGAGTAATGACCAGGTGTAAAACTCCGTGTGTTGCCGGATGTTGCGGCCCCACATTGATGACCAGATCACCTTCCTCTGTTGTTCCTATTTCCTCAAGCATAGTTCGCAATGGCCTAAGCTCTCATTATCCGGGAGCAAAGGACTTAAAATTGATTTCCGGTTACAGTTTAATCATATTCACGGGGTCCTCGTAATCTTTTCTCAGAGGCCATCCTTTCCAGTCGTCTGTAAGTAATATTCTTCTTAAATCCGGATGATGCAGAAACTTCACACCGAATAAATCATACACTTCACGTTCATGAAACTCGGCTGTTCTCCAGATACCGGAAACCGTTTCAATTTCCGGATGCTCACGATCAAGCTTAACTTTTACCGTAAGCATATGATGATGTGTCATCGACCGCAGAAAGTACACCATGGTCAGGTGTGTTTTCCAGTCAACGCAAGTCATTGAAAACAGGAAATCAAAATTCCAGTCTTTTCGTGAATGCAGATTTATTGCAATGTCCGGAAATACAGAAGGTTCCACGAGTAATGCCAGCCATTCACCGGTTTCTTCAAAAACGGCATCGGCAGAGTTTTGCAGAATAGAATCCTTTAGTTCTTCTTTCGTCATCCTTGCTATTTTTTCCCGACAACTTTTTGTTCATCAATCATTATCTTTTCCCTCACTCCTCCTTCTCTGATTTTCATTTGCAGGGTAATCAGGGCATGCATCAGTGCTTCGGGTCTCGGCGGACAACCGGCGACATATACATCGACAGGGATAACATGATCCGCACCTTTCACAACCGAATACGTATTGTAAAAAAACGGCCCGCCCGAAGTAGCACAGGCACCCATCGCAATGACATAGCGGGGTTCCGCCATCTGGTCGTAGAGCCGTTTCAGCACAGGTGCCATTTTGTTTACAATGGTACCGGCAATGATAATGACATCTGCCTGCCGGGGAGTTGCTCGTGCAACTTCAAAGCCGAATCTTGACCAGTCGTATTTTGCAGAAGCGGCCGACATCATTTCAATTGCGCAACAACTGGTACCGAAAACAAGTGGCCAAAGGGAATTTGATCTTGCCCAATT
>DAORHY010000221.1:0-6299 GCA_035438225.1 Bacteroidia bacterium | reverse complement strand
TGAAATACGCTTTGCTGCAGTGAGCGCCACAACGGCATCTTCCCAGGTGTTGATATTGATGGTTGCACCCCGGCCGTGATTTCCACCAACCGGTTTAACAACTACCGGATACCCGATACGGCGGATTGCAGTTTCGAGGTCTTCTTCATCATACACTACTCTTCCCTTTGGAACAGGAACAGAGGCTGCTTCCAACAGGTTTTTTGTTTCTTCTTTATCGCATGCAACTTCGACAGCGATGCTGCTGGTAGTACTTGCAACAGTAGCCTGAATGCGTCGTTGATTTTTTCCGTAACCCAATTGAACGAGTGAATGTCGGTTGAGCCGTATCCAGGGAATTTTACGTTTGATTGCTTCTTCCACGATAGATCCGGTTGAAGGGCCCAGCCTTTCGTCTTCGCGTAATTCGCGCAAACGCTGGATATCTTCATTGATATCGCTTGCATCTCCATGAACCATTTCACCACAAATGCGTACAGCGGATCGGGCGGCAAAAATCCCGACTTTTTCTTCCATGTAACTAAACACCACGTTGTAAACGCCGTGCTGGCCGGTACTGCGCGTACGGCCGAATCCTGTATCCATACCTGCAAGTGTTTGCAATTCAAGTGCAAGGTGTTCGATCACGTGCCCCATCCAGGTTCCTTCCCGGACTCGTTTAAAAAAACCACCTTCATGACCTTCCGAACACTCATGTGCTAAAAGGGTAGGAAAAGTTTTCTCCAATCGTTCTGCAAAACCCTGAATTTTATTGGTCGGAAAATCTTCCAATTCTTCAATATCAAGTTTCATCACAATCAGCTTATGACGTCGAATAGACCAGTAATTCGGGCCTTTCATTGCGCGTATCTCAACAATTTTCATACAGGGTGTGGTATCAGTTTACACAAGAATAGTTGTTCAAAGTAGCGAGATTTTGCGAAAAGTCAAAGAAATCATGAAATATTGCCCAAATCTGAATCTTTCAGGTTAAGAAATCGTTGAAAACACTTGATCAGAACGGACCTCCAATCGATATGGAATTTTATCTTTGGGGCCGATTATTCTAAGTTTAAATATGGAAATCCCAAAAGGAAAGCTCATTTCCATCGGCGGTAATGAGGACAAAGGCACAGAACCTGAGCCAAATTACCTGCAGAAAAATAACCTCAACTTTTTTGAACTTCAGATTCTCAGCCGCATCATGCAGGAAGCAGGCGGCCACGATGCATATATTGAAGTTATCACCAGTGCATCTTCTATTCCGGAAGAAGTAGGACAAAATTATCTGGATGCATTCGGCAAACTCGGATGTAAAAAAATCAGGGTGATGGATATCCGAAACAGGGAAGATGCTCAACGGCCCGAGATGATTGAACGCATCCGCAGCTGCGACAGTGTTTTGTTTAGTGGCGGAAATCAGTTGCGCCTCTCCTCTATCTTCGGCGGCACTTCTTTTCTGGAAATTTTACTGGACCGCTATTTGCATGAACAGGGCTTTATCATCGCAGGAACCAGTGCCGGAGCCATGGCCATGTCGAATACCATGATCTACCAGGGAAGTAGTTCGGAAGCTTTGTTAAAAGGCGAAGTGAAGATCACTACCGGTCTGGGTTTTATGAAAGATGTGATCATTGACTCGCACTTTGTGAAACGCGGACGTTTCGGTCGTCTGACTCAGGCCGTTGCTGCCAATCCGTCCTGTATCGGTATCGGATTGGGTGAAGACACGGGTGTATTGGTTACGGAAGGCCGTTACATGGAGGCGGTCGGTTCCGGACTCATCATTATCATTGACGGACACAACATTCGCCATACCAATATTGCAGATTTAAAAGAAGGCTCCCCCATTTCTATCGAAAACCTGATCGTACATGTTATGGCAAAAGGAAATCACTTCGATCTGAAAACAAGAAAATTCTATGCAGAAGCAATGGTGAACAAATAAAATTCATTCTGAAACTATTCAAGCGGCTTCTGTCGCTTTTTTTTGTCATCCTAATCCGCTGCTTTCCGTTTCCATAAACTATTCAATCAACGATTCGAAGTTATCTGCCCGCAGAATCGATGAGGTACAGGCAATCACAAATTCACATCACCGGTAATACAGGGTGGTTATTCAAAAATGTTTTTTGAATCCTGATTTAAAAAACATTTTTTATTCACGTTAAAGTTTAAGTAGCTGTGAATTAATGTAGACAAATTTAGTTCATTTACCACATGAATTTCCCGCCCTACTCTGTTCACGCCAGTCACTGGCAGCTCAATCCCGAAATTGTTTTTCTCAACCACGGATCGTTTGGTGCCTGTCCGACCCATGTATTGAAAAAGCAAAATGAGTATCGCAGGCAAATGGAATCAGATCCCGTAAGGTTCATGGTGGATGATGTTGAAGAACTCGTTTGGAAAGCGAAGGAAACCCTCGCCGGCTTTGTAGGTGCAAAAGCAAAGGACCTGGTATTCGTCCCGAACGCATCCACCGGGGTCAATTTGGTGTTGCACAACCTGCACCTGAATCCGGGTGACGAAATCCTTACGCACAATCACAACTACCCTGCCTGCAGGAATGCTTTGAATTTTTTCGCTGAGAAATGGCAAGCGAAAGTTGTGACTGCTGAGATTCCATTTCCCTTAACTTCAGAAGAAGAAATACTGAATGCATTCCTTGCTGCTGTCACATTGAAAACCCGTTTCGCATTAGTCGATCATGTGACCTCAGCAACCGGAATTATTTTTCCCGTTGAAAAGATCACTCAGGCCTTACAGGAAAAAGGAATCTCTGTTTTGATTGATGGCGCGCATGCTCCCGGAATGCTGGACCTGAACATTGCCAAAATCAATGCTGAATATTATACCGGGAATTGCCACAAATGGATTTGCTCCCCGAAAGGTTCTGCATTATTGCATGTTCGGGAAGACAAACAACCAAATTTTCATCCGCTTACCGTCGGCCACACCTATGATAAACCGGTTGGCACTAAGTCCTGGTCATCCGGGTTCTTTTGGTCCGGCACGAACGATTTTTCTCCGGTCTTGTGTGTAGCGGATTCCATCGCTTTTGTGGGGACTGTCATGCACGACTGGCAGACGCTTCGTCAACACAACCATGATCTGGTAATCAAAGGAAGAAACAGTATTCTCGATGCTCTCCTTGCGAATGCTCCGGCCCCGGATCATCTGCTTGGCAGTTTGGCCACAATTCCTTTACCCATTGACTATCAAAAACCAGATTACTTTTTTCACACTACCCATCCACTTGGCCGTGAGCTATACAACAAATACAAAATCCAGGTGCCCATTCATGCCTGGCCGCAAACCAATCCCCGCATGTGGATACGGATTGCAGCGCAAGCTTATAATTCGATTGAGCAATATGTGTATTTGGGGGAAGTGTTGAAGAATGTATTCAAGAATGGAATATAAAATCGGGAATGCGATTCTAAAATCAACATGGATTTTCGAAAAAATACACGTGAACATGAATCCGATTTGGTTAGCGCCAATTCAATTTCGAAAAAAAAGTCAGAGCGGCAGAGGTCCGTTTTAAAAGCCTGTTTCCTCCGGGTACTAAAACCTTATTTAGATTTGTCCCTGTCAAATCTTCCCGATCCAGTAATTCAACAATGCCACCCTCCATACGAGGTTTGCATGGCTGTTTTCCCCCGAATTAAAATCGTCAATTAATTTTCTTGTTTTCTGATGATGCAAATTATCCAGCTTTTTGAAATCGGTATCCAGCAAAAATTTTAATGGTCCGCGCAGCCATTTTACTTCTCCCGGAGTAACAAATCCTTTCTTATCCTTGCGATTGATGATCGCATCCGGCAAGACACCTTTCATCGATTTCCGGAGAATACTCTTTGTTTCTCCTTTGTAAATTAAATCATCATCCCGCAGGGAAAATGCAAATTCAACCAACCTGTGATCCAGGAACGGCACGCGTGATTCGATGCTGAAAGCCATGCTGTTTCTGTCCTCGAACTGCAGCAAGGTTGGCAATGAAGTTGTAAAAAGCAGATGATACAGAAACTGTTTCAGAGAACTTTCATTTCTGTGTTTCAAATGAAAAGGTATCGGCTGATCGGGACCGAGGAACGGGAAGTAACTTTTGTATTCCAGTCCGTATGCCTTTTGTTCCGGCATCATCATGGTGACCAGACTTTTCAGGAGTACATCTCTTTTTTTGGATACATTCATTTGCTGCATACTGGCATGCGCACTCAACTCCGACCATGCTTTTACGGGACGCCTGGAACCTATCAATCCGCCGATGAGCCTATAAAATGAATGCATGTATCCGCCAAGGTATTCATCACTCCCCTGTCCATCCAGCAACACCTTTATCTTATGCTGTGCAGCCAGCTCCATCACAAAATATTGCGACAAAGGAGAGGATCCCGCAACCGGCACATCCGCATGATAGACAGCCCGCTCAAAAGAATTTGCGACCTGTTCGGCTGAGGGCTTCATGAAATGAGGCTGGAGTACCGGGTATTTATTCACGACTTCATTTGCCCAGGGCCGTTCATCCACTTCATTTTCTCCATCATAATAAACGGTAAACGTCTGGAAGGAAGCGTTAGGAAACTTTTTTGCAACAGCTGATGCAATGGCAGAACTATCGAGTCCGCCGCTCAGGCAACCTCCGACTTCCACATCACTGCGCATGTGCAAACGAATACTTTCCATGAATAATTCACGGAAATGTTCTGATTTTTCATGTGCCGAACCGTGGAATAATTTTCCTTCCGGAATATCCCAATACTGTTTGATAGTGAGTGCACCGTTTCTATAAATAAGGTTTGAAGCGGCAGGTAATGCATTTAATTTTTTAAAATAGGTTTCATCTGCATAGGTATTCCAACCCAATTGCAAACCGCGGCTCACCTGCGACCAGTTTACATCGTTTGAAAACAAGGGCGAGGGCTTTAACGCTTTGTATTCCGAGCCGAAATAGAACCGTTCACCTTGATGCAGGTAAAAAAATGGCTTAATTCCAAAACGATCGCGCGAACAGAACAAATATTTTTCCTGCTTATCCCAAAGTGCGAAAGACCACATGCCCACAAAATGCTGCACACAATCTTCTCCATACTCACGGAAAGCAGCAAGGATAACTTCTGTATCGGATTGTGTAGTGAAACGGTATCCCCTGGCAACCAGGCCTTCACGAATTTCCCTGTAATTGTATATCTCTCCGTTGTAAACAATACAGGCATCAAAATAATGCATGGGCTGATTTGCCTCCTCGCTCAGATCGATGATACTAAGACGATTGTGACCGAGCGCCATGGCCTCCTGAAAATACGTCCCCCGTGCATCCGGACCACGGTGAGCAATGGATTCCAGCATGCGCTCCAGCAGGGCCGGGGCATCCCTGGTGTCAATTCTTGGATCAATAAAACCGGCTATACCACACACAGGCTATTGGATATTGGTGAAAGGTTATTGGAAATAAAGGTCGTAATAAAATTCTTCTGTGGCTTTTCGCGAAACAATTATACGCTTGCCATCAGCACTGAGGCCAACTTTCCGGTAAGCTCCTTTCTGGAGTACTTTTCTGTTTCCGAATTACTATCGCGAAAAGAAAAATTATGTTGCCACCGTTTGAGCGCATCACCCAACCACTCCTCCAGCTCCTTCTCCTGATTCCGGTCAAACATCTTTCCGGCATTACACTCAGCAAGGATCTTTGAGGCATCGCCTGCTGAAGGGCCAATGCCAAGAACAGGACGTCCCGCGCCAAGGTATTCAAACAGTTTTCCCGTTAGAATTCCTTCGTCATTTTTAACATGAGGGATGATCAAGAGTAATATGCTTGCTTCCTGCATAAACCTGACTGCCCGATCATGGGAAACATGTCCTGTGATTTCTATGTTTTCATTCAGGCCGTACTTTGCAACAAATTCCAGAACCTGTGAAGAAAGACTACCGACAAATAATATTCTCATCGGAACATTTGGATGATTGTCCCTGACGGACCGAAAGGAAGAAAAGAATATTTCCGGATTGTAAGAATCGGCGATGGTGCCAACATACGTAACAAGGAAACTGTCTTTACTCGGGTTCACTCCCGTGTTAAAATCAACAGGATCATATCCATTCGGAATAACATGAATTTTATCTTCCTTGATCGCCTTTGATTTTAAAAAGAACATGCGCTTTATTTCCTCACTCACAACCAAGGCAGCCGAACACTGCTCCAGGACTAATCGCTCCAGTTTCAAATCTTTCTTTCTGGCAAATGCAGTGTGTAACATTTCCGGGTAATAATAAATATCCGTCCAGGGATCCCGCAAATCTGCAATCCAGTAAAGTTG
>DAORHY010000220.1:0-6350 GCA_035438225.1 Bacteroidia bacterium | reverse complement strand
AGGATGTATATTCGATTCCACACTCACCCTTACCGTGGATGGATTAACAGCGGCGCAGGTGGCATTGTCTACAGTTCCCGCCAGCGCTATCTGTCCTGGAGATACGATGCATTTCTATGCTGCACCGGCAAATGGCGGTACGGCCCCCACTTATACATGGTTCGTGGACGGAGTACAGGTGCAAAGCGGTAGTGCGGATTCCCTTGCCTATTCCAACCTGGTGAATGGAAGCCTTGTGCAGGTCGAGATGAGTTCAAATTCTTCCTGCGCTTCACCAACCATTGATACTGCATCAGTTTTTGTCAACGTGACGAACGCTGTTTCTCCTGTTGTCACAATTTCTCCTGATACAACAGTTTGTCCCGGTTCTCCGGTGACTTTCACTACTGCAGCATTCAACCAGGGTTCCGCACCTTCCTACCAATGGAGTGTGAATGGAGTCAATATCGTCGGGGCGACAGCTGCATCATTCACTACCACCATCACCGCAAGCGATACAATTATTGGTGTCACGATGACCTCATCACTCAGTTGTGTTGCAACACCAAATGATATTGATACTGTCCACGTCAGCCTGGTAGTTCCTTCGACTCCGGTTGTTTCTTTGTCTGCAAATCCTTCCGGTGCGGTTTGTCCGGGTGATTCTATTCAGTATACTGCAAGTTCTGTGTACGGTGGACCAGCACCGTCTTTTCAGTGGTTTGTAAATGGTATTCCTGCCGGAGCAGCTTCCTCGGATTCCACTTTTACATTTACGAATCCGTCGAATGGGGATTCTGTGAGTGTAGGACTGACATCATCTGCGAATTGTGTGAGCCCGGCAAATGCAAACAGTTATACTCTTATCTCCGTCACACCGGCAGCTTCGCCAGTCGTTACGCTCGCCGTGACTCCTTCCGCATCCGTGTGCCAGGGTGATACGGTCTACTTCACCGCCGGTTCTTCAGGAGCAGGAAGTACACCACAGTTTTCATGGTATGTCAACGGCTTGTTGCAAAGTGATACAGATAGTTTGTTTTCAAGCGCCTCCCTCAACAACAACGATTCAGTTAGCGTAGTGGTGCAATCCTCACTTTCCTGTGCGATTGTCCCTTCGGATTCGGATGATGTTGTGGTGAATGTCTCCGCTACCGTTGCTCCGACAATCAGCATCGCTCCTGCAACAACCGGTTTGTGTGCAGGTGCGATCATACAACTTACCGCCGCCATTACGAATGGAGGGTCTTCACCGGTGATCAGCTGGTCTCAGAACGGAATCGCTGTTGGAACGAACAACGATACGATTTCACTCGCGTTGCAGAATGGAGATATTGTTGCTGCCAGCCTGACATCCAATAGCGCCTGTGCAACTGTGGCTGTCGTCCAGTCCAACAATTACATCGCAGCACTTTCTGCTTACGTAACACCGGTTGTGACAATTTCTGCAGTGCCGGGAACCACCATTTGCCAGGGACAAGTAGTCAATGTCACTGCCCAGCCTGTTGATGGAGGAACGACTCCTGTTTATGACTGGCTTGTCAACGGACTTTCTGTCGGCAGTGGCAGCAGTTATCAGTCCAATTCCTTTCAACAGGGTGATCTTGTGAGTGTGGTGATGACTTCATCTGCACCTTGTGTGACACAGGCGACTGCAACCTCTAATGTCGTGCAGATTTCCACTTTTCCTGGTCTTTCAGTCCAGGTTTTTGGAGGCGGGAATGTTTGTCCGGGAACTCCTGTTGTTTTAACAGCCAATCCTTCCGGTGGTGACGGCGGACCGTATGTCTATACCTGGTCGGAGAGTTTACTGGATACAAGTTCAATTGTTGTTTATCCCCTTGCTTCGGGCTACCATCAAGTGACAATCTCCGATCAGTGTGGATCCATGCCCATTGAAGATTCTATTCTTGTACAGGTATTACCGGCACCGGATGCCAACTTTGTTTTTTCTCCGGAGGATCCTTCCACGTTTAACAATACCGTTCAGTTTCAAAACCAGAGTACGAATACTAGTTCTTGGACATGGTATTTCAGTGATGGTGATACAACGAATGTGCTGAATCCGGTACATACTTTTCAAACTCCGGGAACCTATGATGTGTTGCTCGTTACAAAAAGTCCTTCGGGTTGTTACGATACACTTACTTACCGGATCATTGTGAAAGAAGACATTGCAGTATTTTATCCGAATTCATTCACTCCGAACGGTGATCTGATCAATGAAACATGGTCGCCGATAGGCGCGAGTCTGGGTGATTATGAATTTAGCATCTGGGACCGGTGGGGAGAGAAAATATTCGATGGCAACAAAGACAAACCCTGGGACGGAAGTGTGAACGGTTCCAGTCATCCGGCGCATGACGGTGTATATGTTTACAGAGTTGACCTGAGGGACCCGAAATTTGAAAAACAGATTATTACCGGCCGGGTAACGATCGTAAGATAGCGCATTGTTTTCATTTCCCTTTTTTTTCAGCGAAAAAGGAATTCTGACAGTCAATAAAATCAAATAAATTCAGGCCGGCCTTTGATTTTTCGGTTACTTTTATCTTAATTTTGCATATCATTTCCCTTTTA
Organism: Bacteroidia bacterium; assembly: GCA_035438225.1. GTDB lineage: Bacteria > Bacteroidota > Bacteroidia > AKYH767-A > 2013-40CM-41-45 > JADKJP01. The sequence goes on along the minus strand of DAORHY010000220.1, from coordinate 3,794 downwards.
TGGCAAAGAATTTCGTTAGCAATAAAGATGAAACAGTAAGGATGTTTGAGAATTCCTTACTCGAATCTTTGACACGGATTCACTTTACGGTTCCGCTTTTCATTTTTGTTCCGGTGATACTTTACTTTGGCTACGAATCCATTTTTGTTTATCATCTTGGGTTGATTTCCATCCTGGGCTATGTCTTTTTCGGACTGGCTGTCTGGACACTGACGGAGTACATCATGCACCGCTTTGTTTTTCACTGGATGCCACCGGGTAAAATGGGTGAGAAAATACATTTTATTTTTCATGGTGTCCACCACGATTATCCGAGCGACAGCAAACGTTTGGTGATGGTGCCAACCGTGAGCATTCCTTTGGCCACTTTATTTTATTTTATGTTTAGAATGATGCTTGGAGTGGAGCATGTCGCGCCGTTTTTTATCGGCTTCATCGCAGGTTATTTGTTTTACGACATGACACATTACGCCATTCATCATTTTAATTTTAAGAGTAAATTCTGGCTGAACCTCAAGCACCATCACATGTTGCATCATTACAAAGACATGAACAATGGTTATGGTGTGAGTTCCAAGATCTGGGATTATATTTTCCGGACAACTTTCCCGGAAAAGCATTCATAATCTTTGTGTCCTTTGCGACTTTGCGAGAATATTATTTCGCGCAAAGTCGCAAAGGACGCAAAGGTTATTTGTTGATGAATCGTAGATTGAATGAACGACTTGAAGTAGAAAGGGAAAGTATATAAATTCCGGGTTGTGCGTGGAAATCGGTGATTTTGTTTTTGCCTGTGGTGAGATTTTGATGCGAAGTGTAAATTATTTTTCCGCAAAGATCGACGATTCGGATCAGTACTTTTTCATGGATGGCTTCGCTCACTGCAAGATTCAATTCGTTGTTTACCGGATTTGGGAAGACTGAAATTTCAGATCCTGATAAAATATTTTGAGAGAATCCGGTTGTTACATCCTGACGACAAACGGTGAAACCTGTCCCACTCATGAAACGGTCGCGTGCAGGAATATTTCCACTGCTGATAGTGTTTGGATAACCGATGGATGGCCATGTTCCGCTGTTGATCCAAAAGGAAGGTTGGGATGATAAATAGTACGAAGAATCATTCAACGAAGATGTTCCTGCCGGAGTAGTAGTTCCTTTTATGTTGTTGCCGTATTCAAAATGTCCGCTGCCTGTGAGCGCATAATTACCGAGGAAAGCTCCGGTATTTGTAATTTCATTGCCAACGAAATTTTGCGAATCGGATTCAACGGTTCCGGAAGACATGAGTATTCCATACAAATCCACACGATTGCGGAAAAATGTATTGCGCGGTCCTGTTGGTCCCCAGGTCTGATCGATCTGGAGATTCTGAACGATATTGCTTTCAAAGAGATTCGCGAAGGTGAAATGTCCGTGCATGGAAATGTCGGCTCCGTAATTCGCCGGAAATTCGGAACGGTTGGGTTCCAGACTGTAATTGTATGCGATCACATTGCCATTGGCGCCACACTGCATTGAAAAACTATGACGAAGATGACGCATGATGTTGTTTTCTATTTTGCATTGTCCGGTATGCCTGAACAAAGTGATTCCGTAACCGTGTGTTGATGTTCCGTCGTATTCGAAGCAATGATGAATGTAGCATCCGGTGATTTCGATGTTGGAGCATCCATCCAGCATGATGTGGCTTCCAATACTTTTTGAACTTTCTACTCCACGTACCCAGCAATTTACGGCGTTCATGAAAAAAATATTGTAACAGGTGCCGGTATGAACACTATCCGCCCGTGAGATTTTCAGACATTCAATGCCAACTTCACGCTTGGGATCGAGGTTGTTCATACGTACATGTAAGGAGGAATCGTAACCGATACGAAGTGGTTTGTCAAAAAACAATGTGTCTCCTGAAATGTTGGTAATGTGTAAGATTTGCCCAATGGAATTGTCGGCCCAAGCGACAGGCTGAGTATCCCAGTTGCCGTTGTCTTCTAAAAAGTTGGCATAATCACCGGGTGCAAATTGTGTCGGGTCACTGACGACGATAGAAGTACTTCCCTGAGTATAGCCGGATATAACAGGTGGATAAAGTCCGGAAGGATTACCGACCACATCGATGCAGTTTGTCGGAGAACCGTTTAGATTAAAAAGAAGATGTGTTGAGTCTGCTGATGCTCCGCGAAGGATAATGCTATCGGGAAGACCAATCGTAGAGCCAATTAAATATGTTCCCGCCGGAAAATAAATTACAGCCTGTGATCCGCTTGCTGAACTGATGGCCTGATAAATGGCAGGGAAATCATTCGTGACTCCGTCACCTATGGCACCAAATGTTGTCACGTCAATTATCACCTGGGGATCCGGAATAGAATCTGGATAACCGGCGCCATTCCAGTCGGTGAAGCGTTCGGCAGGAATAACCTGAGCAAATGTTGCCTGGGTAAGAAGGAAGAATAAGAAAAACTTCAGGATGGGGGAGCAGAGATTCTTTTTCATGTGAGAAAAGATAATATCTTTTCCTCAATCCACGGCGGGAGGCATGAAAAAAATCAGCTCAGGTGTCGGGTTTGTAGGAATACGTGATGACCTCTCCCGGTTTTTTATTTTCTGTGTACTGGTATTTTATAGTCTGCTGGGGCTCGGGAAGTTTGGTCACCTCTGTCAGCTTGAAATGAATATTGATATTTTTGTGAAAGATGACACGTAATCCTTTGTAAATTTTCTTTTCGTATTTCAAAAGTTTCACCAGCCGCAAAGCTTCCTCATCGCAGCCATAACCTATGCCGTGTTTTAATCTCGCATCGGTCACCTGGCCATAAGCATCCAGATCGAATTCAACGGAAACAGTTCCTTCAATTTTATTTAGGACAGCTTCTTCGGGATAGCGAAGATTGTCTTTGATGAACTGATCAATCGCTTTGTTTCCACCCGGATAATTGGGCTGTCGCACAAAACTCTCAGGTTTGCGGTGGTTATCTTTTTTCAAGGCAGTGTGTTGGGAAAGCTAAGATAGTCAGGGAAGGGCTTGAATGCATTTTATTTTGGTGAGAATCTTTCAAAACGTGGCAAAAAAAAACCTGTCCGGGCGGGACAGGTTATAAATTCCTTCAAAGAAAATTATTTTACTTTACCGGAATAGCTCCAGTCACGGGTATCAATTTTGATGATTTCACCGGTGTTCACAAACAAGGGAACCTGAACAATAGCTCCGGTTTCAACGGTAGCGGGTTTCAGGGTGTTGGTGGCGGTATCTCCTTTGAGACCAGGCTCAGTATAAGTTACTTCGAGTTCCACGAATGTCGGAGGTTCAGCGATGAGAGGCTGGTCGTTTTCAAATGCGATTTTTACGGTCATTCCTTCTTTCAGCAGTTTGGCATTTTCACCAAACATATCCGCAGGGATGTGCATTTGTTCGTAGGTTTCATTGTCCATCACTACGATGTGTTCCCCTTCCGGGTAGATGAATTGCATTTCCTTGTATTCTACACGGGCGATTTCCACTTCTTCGCCGGCCCGGAAACGGTTTTCCACAACTTTTCCGGTTTTGAGGTTCTTCATTTTAGCCTGGTAAAATGCCCGGAGATTGCCGGGTGTACGGTGCTGGAATTCGGTCACCTGGCAAAGTTCTCCATTGTAGCGCAGGATGCTCCCGACTTTTACGTCTCCAGTATTAGCCATTTTATTGAAAATTAAAGGGTTTTGAAATATAAGGTTTGCAAAAATAGGTTATTCCCCTGCTGAAATCAAGCAAAGCGGTCATTTTTACGTGGATTCTGGTTATATCCCCTCAGGCC
>DAORHY010000219.1:0-6371 GCA_035438225.1 Bacteroidia bacterium | reverse complement strand
GATCATCGATTCCATTGCGGCAACGCTGAATGAAAGCAAAGACTGGAATTTTACAGTATGGCCAATTCTTGGTACGTACATCTGGCCAAATCCTTCTCCCTATCCTACGACTTATTCCGGTGAAATTCAAAACCTGAAGAACTGGGTGAACACCCGCCTGACATGGATTGACAACAATATTCCGGGACATTGCAATTGTTCTGTCACTGCCGGACAACAAAACGTTTCCTGTGTAAATGCCTGCGATGGTGTTGCTTTCGCTTCGGGTGTCAGTCCGTACCAGAAGATGTATTCGTGGGATACCGGAATCACAAATGATACAATTTCACAATTGTGCCCCGGTGCCTACGAACTAACTTTTGAAGATGCTGTCGGTTGTAAGCGTGTGACTACCGTTACCATTACCGAACCGTCCCCGATAACGGTCAACGTGAATGCTACTTCAGCAAGTTGTACCGGAAATGGTTGCAATGCTTCTGCTACTGCTGTACCAGGCGGCGGAACTCCTCCGTATTCATATCTGTGGTCGGATGGTCAGACAACAGCAACAGCTACCGGCCTCTGTGCAGGCTCTGTGCGTGTTGTTGTGACGGATTCCAGAGGATGTAAAGATTCTGCTGCTGCGGTAATCAGCAACCCTGTTGCACCGGTGGTTACAATTGGAACGCAGGCAAATGTTTCCTGCCACGGCGGATCGAATGGAAGTGCAAGTGTGAGTGTTTCTGGCGGTAATCCTCCGTTCACCTATGCCTGGTCTCCGTCAGGAGGTAATCAAAATTCAGCAAACGGACTTGTTGCCGGTACTTATGAAGTTACTGTCACCGACCTTGTCGGTTGTGAAGGAAGGGTAACCGTAATTATCACTGAACCTGTCGGAATGACTGCCACTGTTACCGGAACATCATTGACATGTTTCAATGCAGCAAATGGCTCAGCAACGGCAACGATCAATGGCGGAACCCAACCCTATACTTATGTTTGGTCGCCATCGGGCGGTACGGGAAGCACGGCAACGCAATTGACTGCCGGAACTTTTACGGTTACTGCAACGGATGCCGGTTCCTGTACCGTTACCTCTTCAGTGACGTTATCACAACCGGCTGCTATGACAACCACTATTTCCAATATTCCCGTTTCCTGCTTTGGTGGCAGCAATGGATCTGCAACGATAATTCCTTCCGGGGGCACTGGAAGTTTCACCTATCTGTGGTCTCCGGGAAATTTTACACAAGCAACAATTAATGGTTTGAGTGCGGGGAATTATTCAGTGACTGTCACAGACGGCAATGGTTGTACAACGACTACCCAGACAACGCTCTCTCAAGCTGCTGCGATTACGGCAACGACTTCCACAACTCCATCCACCTGTGGTCAAAGCGATGGAACAGCAACAGTTGTTGCATCGGGGGGGACTCCGGGATATACCTATCTGTGGTTACCAACCGGAGGTAGTGGGGCTGCTGTGACCAACCTGAGTGCAGGAACTTATACTGTTACCATAACAGATGCCAATTCCTGTACTTCCACTTCAACGGCGGTTGTGGCTAATTCTTCAGGACTGATAACAAGTGTAAATTCGCAAACAAATGTTTCTTGCTTTGGCGGATCAAATGGCAGTGGGTCAGTGCTTGCTACCGGTGGAACCATGCCGTATACTTATTCCTGGTCTCCTGCAGGCGGGACTGCGGCTTCCGCTTCCGGACTGAGCGCTGGATTATACACCATAACGGTAACCGATATCAATGGCTGTACAAGTTTGCAGCAAATCCGAATCTCTCAGCCAGCTGTTCTTTCATTGACAATGGCTGGCATTCCGGCGGTTTGTTTCGGTGGCGGGACCGGATCGGCCTCTGTGAGTGTAAGCGGCGGAACTCCGGGGTACACGTATGCCTGGCTGCCTTCCGGAGGGAGCGGATCGGTTGCAGGAAATCTCAGTTCAGGAACATACCAGGTTACCGTGACAGATCTTTCCGGATGCACAGCAACATCATCCACGGTTGTTACTCAACCGCCGGCTATCGCCATTGTACTCTCAACAATTTCTGCAAACTGCGGACTGGATAATGGTTCCATCACAGCAAATGTCAGCGGAGGTATCGGAGCCTATCATTTTGCATGGTCCGGTTCAGCAGATACTTTAAATAGTATTCAGAACCTTGTTCCGGGAAGTTACACCGTAACTGTTACCGATGCGAATGGTTGTACCAAAACAGCGGCTTCAACAGTTTCCTCAAATACATCACCACTTCTTGCTGTTTCAACTACTCAAAATGTTACATGTAATGGAAATTCAGATGGAGCTCTTTCCGTTGCTGTTACCGGCGGCACCCAACCCATGCACTATGCATGGACACCCGGTGTTTCAACAACTGCAATTGCCACTGGACTATCTGCCGGATTGTATAGCGTGATCGTGACGGATGCGAATGGCTGTAAGGACTCCATCGGGATCCTTTTGGATGAACCCGCTCCTTTGGCAGTGCTGATGTTTGCCAATAATCTGAACTGCCATGGTGCAAATGATGGTTTCATCTTTGCTGATGCAGGAGGAGGGACACCGCCTTACTCCTATTCCTGGAACCCGGGCGGACAAGTAACGGATTCTGCCGTTCAGCTTGGAGCAGGCGCATACTCGGTGGTGGTGACTGATTCACTAGGTTGTTTTACAACTTCTTCGGCATCGATTTCCGAACCGGATGCCTTAACAGCTTCGGTAACTTCACAGGATGTTACCTGTTTCAGTGCCTGCAACGGATCCGCGCAGGTCAATATTTCCGGAGGTGTCCAGCCTTATTATCTCAACTGGTGCAACGGGGATACGGTGATGATACAATCCAATTTATGTCCGGGAACCTGCCAGGTTGTGATCTCTGACGGAAACGGCTGTTTCATCAATAAATCATTTACGATTTCAGAACCTTCTCCTTTGGCCATTTCGCTGCAACATATCGATGCTACTTGCCAGGGCTGCAGTGATGGTTCGGCAACAGCATCGGCTAACGGAGGACTGCCTCCGTATGCCTACCAATGGACACCTTCCGGACAGACCACCGCCCAGGCAACCAATCTTTCCGCTGGAGTTTATACCCTGTGTATCACTGACAGTGGTAATTGTACTCAATGCGACACAGTTCAGATCATGGATGGAAGTATCGGTATTGATGAATTGCGCAACAATACAGCCCTCTATCTCTTTCCGAATCCGTTTTCGGAGTACACTACTTTTGTATTTGGCCTGAAACAGAATGAAAAGGTAAGTCTCGAAATTTTCGACCTTGCAGGACAACTGGTAGAACCACTTCTGAATACAGAAATTCAGGCCGGAGAGCATGTCATCCGCTTTGATGGTAGCCTGCTCAGCCCTGGTGTTTACCTGTACCGTTTTCTTACTCCGGACCGGATGCAGACAGGAAGATTGATTTTGAATCGCTGATCCTTTTTCTGTCGGTGAGTGGCAGGTTTTTGCCGGTGTATTTTTCGGGAAAGCCTTTCCGGAATTTATGCGAAGAATTTAAGCCGCTTCAGAAGACTCCATTCTGCTTTGTTTTTGAACTAAAATTCAATTTGTGTGAATTTTATTTTCTCAAAGCAATTTATTTTCCTCCAATTAAACCTTTTCTCTTTATTTTCATCCAATCAATTCTTTTTAAGAAAAATAATTTAACCGGTTCATTCCGGTTAGAAATTCTGGTTCTTTGTTCCTGTTTAGTAAAGAATATACAGGAGCTTCGGTTTCGCCAATGATCAAAAAAATTTATTCCTGGAAGTTGAAGTCAAATCATTGAATGAGAAATAAAATACGGGCATTTAATTTATCTTCTTTTTCACTGCTGCAGACTGTTAAACCTGCTGCAGCCGGAATGTTCACAAACTATCCGTGGTTGGTTGACGGATCTGTAGTATTGGGACGAGATTTTTAAGCTTCAACAGGCCTGTTTCTTAAAATGAGAAAGAATTGTACAACGGGTTGAAAATATTTTTATCCTGTAAACTGAATTTTAATCGAAGTTTTCCGAAATCAAAAATATCCGTAAAAATAAATTGACTTACCGCATCCGTTCTATTCCCAAACTGCTCTATGAAAATTTCAAGCCTCTGCTGTCTTCTTTTTCTGTTATGTTTGATGTCATCTGCACAAAACCCGGAATTGAGTTCCTGGATCCGGAACACTACGGGTGTAACCGGCTACAACAACATTCCTTCAAATGTCCAGTTGGTCCAATACTCCACGAATAATGTTTACGTTAGCTGTACCTGCATTCCGGGGTACAGCATCGGTCCGTGGACGGGTAACCCCAACACTCCTTCAAATCAGAATTTTGTTTTTAAAATTACAAGGACGCCGCAGCAAAATACCGGTACACCCACTGCAATCGGACTTGGACATACGGGTGTCTGGTCGAACGGAGTAAGTATTTTCAATGTTTCCGATGCCATGTCTTACAACAACCAGGGTATCTGGAACAGAAACGCCTATTTTTGGGAAGGACAGGGATTTGACAATTGCCTTGGACATCCGCAACAACAAGGTGAATATCATCACCATGTAAGCCCGACTTGTCTGTATGACGATGCCGACAGCACACATCATTCTCCCATCATCGGATACGCCTTTGACGGCTTCCCGGTTTATGGTGCGTATGCATTTACAAACACCAATGGTACAGGGCCGATTAAACGCATGACCAGTAGTTACACGGTGTCTGCAAGTGCAACCCGGGCGAACGGTCCTGCTGTCAATTCCGCTTACCCTTCCGGCTGTTTCATCGAGGATCATGTGTACGTGTCAGGTTCAGGCGACCTGGACGAACGCAACGGGAGATTTTGTATTACACCGGAATATCCGGCAGGAACCTATGCTTACTTCGTAACACTGGATGCAGCGTTGAACCCGGTGTTCCCGTATACAATGTACGGAACCTATTACGGTATCGTGCAACCTGGAAATACGGGCCCTGGTTCCGGGCACGTCACAATAACAGAACCCACCACGATCTATGCTGACACTACTTCGGCTGTTTCTGAAACCGGGCCGCAAATCAAATTTGACATCACTCCCAATCCGGTGAATGAATATGCGTTCATTTATTTTGATCCGTCCAGTGATAACAATATCCAAGGAGAGTTGTACACGGTGCAGGGTAAGTTGCTGAAAACCTTCCGCAACATGCAGCCTAGCATCAGCTATACTCTCGATTTTACGGGTTGTTCTTCCGGGAATTACATGCTTCACCTTTCTTCGAAATCTGGAAGCAGGGTGCAGAAAATTGTTGTGGTAAAATAATTCGTTGATCAATAAAACCCGGCCACGAACATGTTCATTCGGAAGATACAAATGCACATCCTTGTGTTCTCCCTGTTGTTTTCGTGTATCTCCGGTGGGGTTCTCGCGCAAAAAGGATTAACGATCCGTTTCGAGCATACTGTAGGCAGGGAAAAACTAAGCCTGGATTCCGGTTTGTATAAAAATGATCTGGAGCAAATGTATTCGGTGACAAAATTTAAATATTATATCGGCCATTTTCAATTGAAGAAGGCGGACGGAAAATCATTCGACTCAGATGAACTATTTCTGGTAAACGAAGAAGATGAAGGGTCGAAGCAAGTAATTCTCCGAGACATTCCTCCGGGAGACTATACGTCGATTCAATTTACTCTCGGCGTGGACAGTATTCTCAATTGCAGCGGCCTTCAGTCCGGATCCCTTGATCCGGTGAACGGAATGTTCTGGGCCTGGAATACGGGTTACATCTTTATGAAGCTGGAAGGAAAGTCGTCAGCTTCTCGATCTCCGGGAACTATTTATGAGTTTCATGTCGGCGGCTACAAAGCTCCTGCGAATTGTATACGCAAGGTGATGTTGCCATTCGACCGCACGGGTCAACAGAAATCAATGGAGGTGAGATCTGAGATTGTACTGAAAGCCGATGTCATGGAAATGTTCAGAACACCTTTCACAATAGACCTTTCCCAACTTTCTACGGTGACTGATTTTCGTAATGCCGAAAAGATGGCGGATAATTATTCGGACATGTTTTCCATTCTCGAAGTGCATTGATGCGATGAAAACAGTGCAGACTCCGGGATTTATTTTATTTCTTTTTATCTCCGTCTTGCTGTATGGCTTCTGTCTGGATAATCCTTATTTTAATATCAGTAAAAAGGATGTCGAATTCAAAATTCCAAAAGGATTTCCGGTTCCAAAATATGATCTGACGAAAAACAGGATTACTCCGGCCGGGTTTACACTGGGAAGGAAATTATTTTATGACCCGATCCTTTCCAAAGATTATTTCACAAGCTGTGCGAGCTGTCATCAGCGATTCGCGGCATTTGCTCACATTGATCATGCGCTCAGTCATGGAATGCTC
>DAORHY010000218.1:0-6389 GCA_035438225.1 Bacteroidia bacterium | reverse complement strand
GGGAGTTTTAGCACTAAACTTCATTCGGAGAACTGAACTTCCACCTTGCACAAATTTGCCTTCGAAGCACTGAACCCGCCATTACGCCAAACCGCTGTTATGCCTTCGTGATTTATTTTTGTTTTGCTCGTTTTGTTCCACTCACTATTCTTGAAATTATCCCTGGTTGCGTAGTAAATTCTGCAATCAAAACACCTCCCAAATGGATAATCAGGAAAGGTATCAAATAATAAATAGAAAGAACATGAATTTCCTCCATAATATTCTTCATGTTTTTCGGACCGAATTCAATTGTCAATCCTGTAATTAGCGAAATTGTCAAGCAAGCATAAAAAATTAAATAAACCCAATACTGAAATTTTACTTTTATAGAAAGTTGTTTATCTAAAGGGTTCGCAAATTTCATATTGCCAAAAAAGGGAAGGGCCAGTCTTAAACAAAACAATCCTGTTAAAATATAGCCAGTATAGATGTGCCAATCCCACATTGGTTTTCTAATTTGTTTTGCAAGCACAATCAGTTCTTCACGAGAGAATGTTTTGTCAGTAGTGGCAAGATAATTTTGAATGATGTCGGCCACATTTTCTTTGTTCATCCATGTTAATCGGAGAAAAATTGTTAAGAGCAAGAAAATCATGCACAAGGCTATTGCCCAATGCATTATTCGGTATATAAGTGTGTAGTTTTTATTTTCCATAAATTATTGTTTCAAAGTAATCCGTTGTTTCGTCATAGCTTGAGGCATAACACTAATGTTTACGAAATTAAACAAACGGAATAACTTCATCCAAAGCCGGCTTCCATTTATTTTAATTCTGAAACCTGTGGTAACAGTTATAAATGCAGCAGGACCACATGGAATGCAATCCTTAAATCCAGTCAATCCAATTTCAGACAAACTACAAATCTGTTTTTATATATTCTTGTGCTAAAAACTTGCATTTGCGGAATTTATTCCCCCGGATTTTACGAATCTTCACAATCGTTTTAACGAGGCATTGGGCCAGCACAGGTAGCAGAATCCTGTGCAGAAATCAACTGCTTCTTCAGTAAATCTTCATCCGGAATAATTTCTGTTTCGTTTGCGCTACTTCGACTTTCAACGAAACTAATAATTAGTCTGTTTCGAGAAAAATTTATCGTATCAAAATGGTAAATAGTACAAAGATTTTCAAAAAATCCATTGATTCGGGTCACCAGTGTATAATAACCCGGTCGCGTTATTTAGAAAACAAGGAAGGTCATTAGTGAAAAAGAAGCTTATAATTTTCTCAACTCTTCATGTGTTTTCATCCAATCCTTCTCCAGCTGCACAGAGAGGCTTTCGCATTCGGCAGGATTTGCAGATTTTCCAATTGCTTCAATTTTTCTGCATGTTTCCGCGAGCACATTGGCTCCGATATTCAGCGCAGAACCCTTCAGCTTGTGTGCGAGTTTACTCATTCCTGAATAATCTTTGTTGGAACACAGCCCAATTACATTTTTCACAATTTCATTTCCCTGCTCAATGAACATGGCGATGACTTGTGAAAAGAAATTCGGATCGGCTCCAGCAGTCATATCACGGAGTCGTTGCAGTACCTCCTGATCAAGAATGGAATCCCCGTTGCCATTATTTTTCCGGTTATTATTCTGCTGCACCATCTCGGCTCTCACTTGTATATACCTTCCTCCCCATTTGCGGATGCGTTCCACAATCTCTTCAATCATAAAGGGCTTGCTAATGTAATCATCCATTCCGGCTTCCATGCATTTCTCTTTGTCACCTTCAAGCGCAAAGGCTGTCATGGCGACGATCACCGGGCGATGCGTCAGCTCCATTTTCTGTATGATGAAACGAGTCGCCTCCAGTCCGTCAAGTTCAGGCATCTGGACATCCATGAAAATCAAGTCGAACGGTTCCTTGCGCAGGGCTTCGATCACTTCCTGTCCGTTTCCAACAATGAGTGGTTTGTAACCCAAACCTTCAAAAATATTCTGGGCGAGCTTTTGGTTGATTTTATTGTCTTCTGCAATCATGATCCGGATCGGAACCTGTTCGGCCAGCTTCACATCCATACGATCCAGTGCCTGCTGGTGCTGGCCCCTGGAATGATCTTCCACCGAAAAAACACCGATGAGAATATCAAGGACTTTGGAACGGTCCACGTTCTTCGGTATCACGGCAGAAATGACATCACCGGAATAATCGAAGATCACATTATCCGATTCATCTGCATTGAAGATGATGACCGGCAATTCATCTTTCCGTTTGATAGTGCGTATCCGCTCGGCAAGGCTGAGCGCTTTGGCGCTGATCATCTGCGCATCAATCAAGACCAGGTTGAATTCCTGGCCTCCGCGCACAAGCTCAAGGACTTTCTGTGCATCCGCTTCCGATCGCGGAATCATGTTCCATCGCCGGAAATAATTGGAATAAATATCGGACTCCGTTTTATCATCGCTGATCAGCAACACATGTGAATTCGCAAGCTTGTTGCTTCCGTTGCCTGTGGCTTTCGGAATATCTGCTGCCTGAACCGATTGTGTACGAATTGTAAACTGGAAATTCGAACCTTGTCCGGGCACGCTGTCCACCCAAATCCTGCCTCCCATCAACCCGACCAGGTTTTTACAGATTGCAAGGCCCAGACCCGTGCCGCCGTAGGTTCGTGCAGTGCCCGCGTCTGCCTGGGAAAAGCTTTTGAACAGCTTTCCGATCTTCTCCTGCGGGATTCCGACTCCTGTATCTTTTACTTCAAATAACAATTCGATTTTCCCATCCGTTTCACTCAGGCGGGATACTCCAATGGTAATGCTTCCTTTCGGGGTAAACTTGATCGCATTGCCGACCAGGTTCATCATGATCTGGCGCAGGCGGGTGATATCACCATATATATAGGAAGGAACATTTCTTGCTATGGTATACTGCAGCGAAAGCTTCTGTTCAATAGCTTTGGATGACATCAGATCAAATGTCTCCTCGATGGCGCGTTTCACAAGGAATGGTTTGTGTTCCAGTTCCATTTTCGCCGATTCAATTTTGGAAAAGTCGAGAATGTCATTGATCACGGACAGGAGCGCTTCTCCGCTCAGCAGAATCGAATCCACATAATCCTGCTGCTTGGGAGAAAGCGTTGTCTGGTTCAGCAGTTTTCCCATTCCGATCACTCCGTTCAGTGGAGTACGTATCTCATGGCTCATGGTCGCCAGGAAACTGGATTTCGCTTCGGTCGCCGCTTCGGCTTCCTGCTTATCGAGGACCAGGCGTTGCTCGGCTTTTTTCCGTTCGGTAATGTCGTGCCCGAAAAGGGATACACTCATGACATTCGTGTAATCATCTTTCACGGGAGTCACAACGATCTCAATGTCCACGCGCTTGCCGTTCATCACGACATTTCTCTCCTGAACAAAATGCTCCCCGGCCAATGCACGGCGGTGCAGGTTGATATAGTCCGGATGAAAACTCTCCGGAAGTATATCCATCAGATTAAATCCTGTTTCCACGACAATGCCCGTCAGTGCAAACAAGAGATCACACAATTTTGAATTGATGAGTAAAATCGTATGGTGTTTATCGACGGAAAGAATTGAATATTCCGCATTTTCAACAAGCGCCGTCAGTTTGTTCTTGCTATCAGCCATGGAGCGCTCGATTCGCTTTCGCTGCGTGATATTTTCGACCATCGTGATCACAAACTGCGGACGGCCCCTTTCATCCTTTGCGAGTGAAGAAGTTGTGTTTACCCATATGACATCGTTATTACGCTTCACAAATCGCTTTTCACGTTTGCTGAGCGGCACCTCATTTCGGAACACAAGGGAAATATTTTTCTTCTCTTTTTCTTTGTCCTCCGGATGGAGAATATCAAGAACGCTCAGTTGCCGGAGTTCCTGTTCTGTATAACCGACCAGGTTACAAAATGCCGTGTTTGCACGGGTGAACTTATAATTCATTCCGATGAAAGCAATTGCCTGGAATCCTTCGTCAAAATACTTTTTGTACGCCTGATCCACTGTCTCTTCAACAGCCGGAGAAACTGCGGGAGCTCCGGCCGGCTGTATCCCTGAAACATCGGTGATCCTTACCGTCACCGAACGCCCACCTTCATGGCTGCCCTTTACCATCTGCACCATGCCCTTAAATTTGCGGCCCCTGATCGTAAGGTATTCCGCAACTGCCGATGCTTTCCCTGTTCCTTCCAGATTACGACGGATGCGTTTCTTTTCTTCTGAGCTCCAGTCTGAAGTCATGAACTGATTCAGATCATGGCCCAGCAACGTGTTAATCGTATCCGTTTCAAACAGGCGCATCGCCTCCTCCGAACAATCCACAATCAACCCTGTTGAAGCGCTGATGATAAATACCGGATCCTGGAATTCCGCAGTGTTTTTTTTCTCTTCCTCCTCAGACGGCACTTCTGTTTCTTCCTCTAACTGTACTTCCGAAGTTCCGGAAACCCTGAACCACATGTAAAACAAGGTGAGAATGACAAAACCGAAGAGACTGAGCAAAAGAAAAAAAGTAAAATGGAGCTGCAGAAGATAATCAAGTACAAACACCAATGCATAGACCACGGCTACTGCAAAGAGCAACAGGCGGTACAATACCTTCCGGCCTTCATCAGGAATGGGTCTGCGGATATTTTTCGATGGCGTACTCACAATGGATTTAGCCCATTTATAGCTTGTTCTTTATATGGGTTCCGCTTCAGGATGTTATAGAAAGTAGTCTTCTTCTTCGGGAAAAAGCGCTGATTTTATTACAAAAACGAATAAATGAAGCATGAATTTCCGGGAAGCAAGACAACTGCACGGCTGTCATCCCCAATCGATTGGAAAAGCCCCGAAACCCAGGCCCGGGGCGGATTCCGGAGGAATAATACGAAAAAACCCGGCCTGCAAGATGAAACTTCTTTTCGGGCCGGGTATTAAAAACAGGGTTTTTATCAATTCAATAAAAAAATCAGGTTCTGATTCTTACACTTTTTCCAATTCTGTTTTAACAAAGTCAACGAGTTCACGGATGTATTTTTCGGAAAAATCGAACCGGATTCCTGCCGCTGTATAGATTTCAGGAATTGAACAACTATAGCCCAAACGGAGCGCATTCATGTACCGGGTGATTGCTTTTTCGGGATCCTGTTTGTAATTCCTCCATACAGCAATCGCACCCAGTTGTGCCATTCCATACTCGATATAATAAAACGGCACTTCAAACAAATGCAGTTGCTTCTGCCACAACGTTTCGAGTGCATTCTGGTCTGTGGACCAATCAACAATTTTTGAACTGAACTGAAGGTAAATTCTTTTCCATGTTTCCGTACGTTCACTGGTGGTATGATCCGGATTCATGTAAAGCCAGTGCTGGAAATGATCCACACAGGCAATCCATGGAAGTGCTTCCAGTACATTTTCCAATTGTTCACGGCGCGCTCTTCTCAAGTCATCTGCATTGGGAAAGAAATGATGCCAGTGTTCCATGGAGATCAATTCCATACTCATGGAAGCAAGTTCTGCAACTTCAGAAGGCAGTTCTTTAAACCCGATGAAGTCAAGATCCCGCGTCAGCATTGAATGAATTGCATGTCCGCCTTCATGGACCATCGTAATTACATCGCGGAGCGAACCGCTTGCGTTCATGAAAATGAAAGGAACACCCGATTCGTACAGGGGATAATTATACCCTCCCGGTGCTTTGCCAATTCGCGAATCCAGATCAACGTAATTCAGGCGCTGCAGTGTTTGCGTTACTTCACCGAAATACGGATGAATGTCACTGAAGCAACGGATAGTCTGCACCATCAATTCTTCCCCTTTGGCGAACGGCTTCATATCCGCACGGCCCCGGGTGTCCACTTCCAGGTCCCAGGGTTTCAGTGCATCCAGTTTCAATTCAGCTTTACGCTCTTCCATCAGCGTATCCAGCAAAGGAACAATGCAGGTACGCACCGATTCGTGGAAACGCAAACAATCTTCCGGTGTGTAATCAAAGCGGTCGAGCTCAACAAATTTATAATCGCGGTAGTTCGCAAATCCGGCATGGCTGGCGACGCGTTGGCGCAATGCAACCAACTCGTGAAACAGCTTGTCCAGTTTTTCCCTGTCCTGCTGCCGGCGGCTGACAATTTTGTGATACACTTCATCACGCAACAAACGGTCCGGATCTTTCAGGTGATTGGAAGCCTGCTGCAAAGTGAGTGTTTTACCTTTCACGTCAACCGTCATTGCACCTGCTATTTCTCCGTATTTCTGTTCCTTCACCGTCATTTCCGCATGCAGGGGAATATTTTCTTCTCTGAATATCCGTATCGAATTTTCAACCTGCCGGAGATACAGCGCATACCGGTTGTCCAGTTGAGTCTTCAGCGGACACTCCAGCAGCTTCCGGTTCAGTCGATCCGAAAAAG
>DAORHY010000217.1:0-6408 GCA_035438225.1 Bacteroidia bacterium | reverse complement strand
GAGATGGATACGGAGATATCAATGCATCCATGACAGTTAGCGTACTTTGCGGTCCTCCGGCGGGGTATGTTACAATCGCAACGGACTGTAATGATGCTGTTGCTACTGCCCATCCGCCATTCGCATTGCCTTCCGGTGCAGTAGTGTATCTTCCTTTCAATGGAAATGCCAACGATGCAGGACCACAGGGAAATAACGGAGTTGTGCACAATGCAACCCTGACCACCGACAGATTCGGTACTGCAAACAGCGCATACGATTTTAACGGAACAAACGCTTACATTGAAGTTGCAAATAACGGCAGTTTCAATATTGGAGACCTCACTCTTTCAGCATGGATTAACCCGAATCCGGCTGCGCCGGCCGGGAATGGGACTATTTTAAGTAAAGGATTTGGTGTTGGTTCGGCGAATTCCTGGAATTTGTATTATGAAAATTCCGATGGCTTTTTCGGCAGCGAATTCGGAGCGGATCCGCTTTCGGGATTCCTGGATTATAATTACTCAGCAACCGGAAACTGGGTACATGTCGCATTTACTTTTAGTCCGAATTCCGGGACGGCAAAAATGTTCGTGGACGGAATACCGGTATCAACGATTGCGGCACCCACAATCAGTCTGGGCGCAGATGCGCATTCTTTACTGATTGGAGCTGATGAAACATCTTCCCTGAGTGCGTTCTTCAACGGAAAAATCGATGAGGTCCTCGTCTTTGGCCGCGAACTTTCCGAAGAGGAAATCCGCCGAATCTATTCCGGTAGCGCAAGTGGTGTGGAAGTGTTGAACGGAATTGATGACAACTGCGATTCTCAAATCGATGAAGGACTGCTGCACACGTGGGTCGTTGAAGAAAACGGTGCAAATGGAGCCTTCACGAACATCACAGATGCACTTGCAGCAGCGAATAGCTGGGATTCAATTTTGATATATCCGCGTGCCTGAGGAGCAGCCTTTGCTGAAAATATTTCTGCACCGGGCAAATCATTGCTTAAGAGCCATAGTGCAGTACCTGGAACAAAGTACAAAGTAACGGGGAATGTGGACATGGGCAATGGATGGAATCTTAACGGCGCTTCGGTTACCGGTGTTGTTTCAAATCAATCTTCCACAGAAGATACGATGTACATTGCAAATTGCACGGTTTACGGTTATTTCAGCCTGGATCTGGCGCCCGGATTTCCTTTCCTTGATGGGGACTCTGTGATTACGAACAGTGCTCAAAACTGTATCACTACGGGTCGCGGTATTGTGAGAGGATGTTACATGTATTCGGACGGAGGCAATGGTTGTTTACAAATTAATAACGCAACAAATACCGGGAATCAGATTGTAATTACCGGCAATCAGATGTACATGACCAGTAATGCAACGGTGTTCTTTGTAAACAACACCCAGAATCCACTGTATATTTCCAATAATTTTATGTCCATGCTGTGGCCCGGTGGAGGTCAGGGAGCGGATGGCTTTACCAGCTATGGCGCTTTTTATAGTGGAAGTCCGAGTTATTTCATCAATAATACAATTAAGAGTACCACAAGTTCTTTTCTCTCCACGATCTTCCGCGGGGCTCCGAACTGGATCATAAAAAACAACGTCGTTAGTGTGGAAAATTCGGTCGGTGTCGGGTATGGAATAAATGACGGAATTCCTGCTGAATTTAATTATAACTACTTTAGAAAATCCACAGGTGGTGGTAGTGGTTTCGACGGTCTCACACCGGATGCTACCAACAGGGACACTTCGAATACAATTCTCACAGCATATGGAAGGCCGTATCCGGGTTCTGATGCCATTGACGGAGGGGATCCAAATCCTGCATACAATGACGTAGACGCAAGCCGAAACGATGCCGGTTGTTTTGGAGGAGCTTCTTCGCTTGCAAATTTCTTCACGATTCCACTGCCGGTAGTGCAAACCTATTACCAGGATGCCGATGGTGATACCTATGGAAATATTTTTGTCAGCCAGGTTGCGGTAACGCAACCGATAGGATATGTTATGGATAGCACGGATTGTAATGACTCGGATCCGACTACACAGGCCCTCCGTCCGGTGATTCTGAGTGCCGGAATCGATGCACTTCCTACCTGCAATACTGCTTATGATACATTGTTCGTTGCTGAATACAACAGCCTGCGTTATGCTGATTCCGTGATTGCTTTCAGCAGTGAATATTCAACGCCCGATTTCGGAGCAATACAAATTCTCGGTGCACCGGATGTTTACCCTTCTTACGGCGACAACACAGGCGCCTGGGCACCCAACTACCAGGATGCTTCACGTGAATACATCGAGCTTGGATTCCCGAATCCCGCTCCGATTAATTTCATCGATATCTTTGAAACATATGCACCGGGAACAATCGATACGGTGTATGTGTTCAATCCAAACACCAGCGTATACGAGGCTGTGTATACGACTACTGCAGGCTCCCTGCCTGAGGTTTCAAACAAACTTCACATCAGTTTCCCGCTTACTGCATTCCCTGTTTCTGCAATTCGTATTGCGATGAACTCACCGTTCGTTCACGACTGGAATGAAATCGATGCTGTGGCCATCGGGAATATAGTGCCCCAGTCCTATAATTCATATTTATGGTCATCTGCGGGTACCAACAGTAGTATTGTTGTTTCTTCTGCAGGTGCATATTCAGTAGCGGTTACCTATGGAGGTTGTGCTGCCACCAGTGAGGATATTATTATCCGGCAGGCAATTGTTAATGCCGGACCGAGTTTTGACTGGGAAATTTGTCCGGGTACATCCACGGTGCTCGCGGCGAGCGGATCAGCATCTTATCTCTGGAGTACAGGGGAAACAACTTCTTATATTACCGTTTCTCCAACAGATACTACTCTTTATTCAGTTGCCGGAACAGATTTGTTCGGTTGTGTAACTACGGACAGCATTACAATTTATCAATTTGCACCCATTCTTCCGGGATCAATAGCAATCACACCTGAATCTGCACCGGGTGCAAATGATGGTTCCGTTTCAGTTGGACCTGCCAGCGGAGGTGTAATTGGTGGCTATACCTATTTCCTTTCGGATGGAGTGTCGCTGAATCTTTCCAACCAAACCGGAACTTTCAACGGACTTTCAGCCGGGACTTATTCAATCAGCATTACAGACGGAGTACCGTGTTCATTTGATACGACGCTTACTGTCAGCAGTGCCCTGCACACCCTGGTTGTTGAAGAAAACGGACTGAATGGTGCGTACACCAATATCACAGATGCCATCAATGCCGCTGTGAGCGGAGATACTATCCTCATCTATCCCCGTGCCGGAGGTGTTGCGTTTTCAGAGAACATGTTTGACGTTACGGAATTAAAAACGAATCTTGTTTTTCTCACTGCAACTCCCGGAACAAAATATAAAGTGAATGGAAATTTAACACTGTTCAGCGGCTGGCAGGTTTCGGACGTGGACCTGACCGGTGTTGTCCTCAACGAGGGGTCAGCTGCTACAGGTGAACGTTTTGCAAACAGCAACCTGCATGGAACAATTGCGGGTTCAACAGCGAACATCAATTTCATCGTTGAAGGAGATTCGATCTTTAATGGCAGCGGCGTTACCGGAGCTTTCTATCGTGTGAGCCTTATTGGAAACTACATCCTCGATCAGCAGGCATGCTATTGTGAAGCGATTCAGATTTTCGCTTCCGGTACGCCGACTGATGATTCCATCCGGATTGTCGGCAACCACATTGTGACAAGCGGAGGAGCTACCTCGGGAGTAACATTCTGGGGTGCTGATCAATATGCGTATGTAGCCAATAATTTTGTGGAAAGCAATTTTGCTGACCCGTCTTTTGTACTGCGCGGTTTAAAAACCGGGGTCACCGGTGTAAATCATTTTGTGAATAACACCATGAAGAATGCCGGAAGCAATGCCATCTTCATGCAGATGGGGCCTACAGTTCCAGTGGAGATCCGCAACAACCTTGGAATTAATTCCAACTTCCGTATGTGGGGCACAAACGATGCGCTGCTGAACGCCTTCGAATACAACTTTGTGTCAGCGTATACCGGTCCGGATATTCCATTCTCAAATTTCATTGCCGATGGAACGAACACTGCAGCATCGAATTCCACGATCAACGTTTACGGTGTGTTGTTAGCAGGCAGTGATGCGATCAATGGCGGAAGTCCGGATCCGGCATACAACGACCTGGATGCATCCAGAAATGACGCCGGTTGTTATGGCGGACAAAATACACTTGCAAACTATTTTACCCCGGGTTGCAACGAACCGGATGTACCAGTAATGACCACGACAGATGCCATAGTGTGTTCTGGTGGCAGTGCCACACTTTCAATTGTATCCGGTAATCTTAACGATGCAACAAATTGGTATTGGTATTCGGGATCCTGTGGATCAGGAACCTTGCTGGGAACGGGCACATCAATCGTTGTCACACCCGGTGATACTACTTTCTATTCTGTACGTGGTGAAGGCGGATGTGCTGCTTTGGGTGCCTGTGCAGATACGGCCATTGCCGTAGTCTTCTTGCCCACAGTAGTGCCTGTAGTATCAAGCCCGAATTGTCATGGCGATTCATTTTCCCTGAATATTTCTGTCAGTGGCGGTAATCCTCCCTTTACAGGAGCCGGACTTCACATGTATGGGCCGATTGCAGGTACTGACACGGTTATTTCTTATAGTGTGACCGATAATGCCGGTTGTTCTGTCAGTGATAGTGTGTATGTTTCACAACCCAGTGTGCTCGTCCTGTCCGGTGTGACTGACAGTACCATCGTTTGCCTGGAAACATCCAACACCGGAGCATTGTCACTTGTGCCATCCGGAGGAACACCTCCGTATTCACTCACCGGTTCGGACACAACGAATCTTGTTGCCGGGACTTACAGTTATACCCTGACCGATAATCATGGATGCTCCGTAACATCTTCCACAGAAGTGTTTGTTACCAATTGTATTCTCCCGTATTACAATGCTCCGGATTCCGGAAAAGTATTGACGGTACTTGGTCCGGAATTGACGCAGCTTTACGAAAACCCTGATTCCATCGGGCCAGATACAAACAACGTCATCTTCCAGTTTGATGATCTGGGATCGGTATTGATTGACGTCATCACCAACATCAACCAGTATTATCCTACTCTCGCTTTGTTGCAGACGGCTCCTTATGGCATGACCGGCCTGATCGATAACGGTGATACTACGATTATCATTACGGGATATTATCCGATTGTAAATTTGAAAAAACTGGATTCGCTTCCAGCGATGATCAATTTCGTACGGCCGAATTATTCTCCGGTCAGTAGCGCAGGTTTCATTACCACTCAGGGAGACCGTTCGATGAAATCCGATTCGGCGCGGTCCATGTTTGGCCTGGACGGTTCCGGTATTAAGATCGGTGTCATCTCCGATAGTTACAATACCATTTCAGGAAATCCGAAAAGTATAGACATCGGAAACCACGATCTCCCCGGTCCTGGAAATCCAATCAACAACAGGGAAGTGGAAGTATTGCTCGATTATCCTTATGGCGCAGGCCTGGATGAAGGTCGAGCCATGCTGCAAATTGTCCATGATATTGCTCCGAAAGCCAATCTCGCTTTCCGTACCGGATTTATCAGTGCCGGAGATTTCGCCGAAGGTATCGTCGCGCTTCAGGAAGATTCCTGTGATGTGATCGTAGACGATGTCACATACATCACTGAACCTTATTTCCAGGATGGAATTGTTTCCAAAGCGGTAAATTATGTGAGAGATCAGGGTGTTGCTTATTTCACGTCTGCGGGGAATTTTGGTAACGTATCCTATGAAGGTGTTTTCAATCCAATTGCTGCGCCTGCAGGAATTGCCGGAAAGGTTCATGATTTTGGAGGTGGTGATTACCTGCAAAAGATCGGTTTGAAAGCCGGTTCTTATACCCTTGTCCTGCAATGGGACGATTCCATTTACTCACTTAAACAATTACCCGGAGCACGGCATGACTTTGACGTCTACCTCACCGATATTACCGGAACGAAACTCTTTGGACTGAACCGGAAAAATAACTGGGGAGATCCTATCGAAGTGTTGCCGTTTACCGTGAAGTCCAATGTGGAGGCAAACATCGTCATCGCACGCACCTGGACACAGGATTCTGTGACTCCGATTAAAATAAAATATGTCGTGTACCGCGGTGATATGGTGATCAAAGAATACCCGGGCGGAGGCTCGACCATTATCGGGCAGGCAAATGCTGAAGGAGCAATGACCGTTGGTGCTGCGCGTTACACAAAAACCCCGGTCTTTAATAATAACCTGCCACCGGAAATTGAACCGTACTCCTCAATCGGAGGTACAGAAGTCAGAGGACAGATTCGTCAGAAACCTGATTTTACTGCACCGGATGGGGTGAATACTTCCGTCAACTTCTATTCCAAGGACGAAGAGT